>JAZKIJ010000045.1:0-5753 GCA_040384905.1 Patescibacteria group bacterium | reverse complement strand
ACCACCATCACCGCCAGACGGACCGGCCATAGCCACGAATTTCTCGTGTCGCCATCGTTCTACCCCATCTCCGCCTTTGCCTGCTTTGGCATATAAAATAATTTCATCTACAAACATAGTTGCTAAGTAATACCATAAAAAACGGCATCTCGCAATGATGCCGGGTAATTCCCTCTTTGTGTATATTCGTAAAAAAACGTTCGTCCTTCTTTAGTCGTTACCGACAAACCAATTCCCCAACGCGCTTAAAATAGAAACGAGCAACGACCCCAAGAGAGCGGACACAAAACCAGCCACATAAAATCCATCAACAATAGAAGCCACCACGTAAAAGAGGGCGGCGTTAATAATAAAGATAAAGAGACCGAGTGTGAGCAAGGTGATAGGTAGGGTAAGTACTACCAGCACCGGGCGCACCAGTGTATTTACGATACCTAAAACGATAGCCGCGATGACTGCACTCCATAACCCATCAATGGTTACGCCAATAGAAAGCTTGGTCACGATAAGGAGAGCCAGCGCTGTAATAGCAATTTTTGTGAGTAATTTCATAATAAATAGATATCTGTATGATAAACACTTTCTGTAAAAACTTTTCGTAATGTTGAATTAAAACAACCTGGCAGCCGGGTCATCGTATACAACGACATACCTGAAGTGACGGTTTACCACCGAGAGTATGTGCGGTTTCAGGAATCGTTGACCGGAAAATACATACTACCATAAATAAAATAACCGCCCAGGTATGCCTGGGCGGTTATTTTATTTGTGAGCCATTCCTATTGCATAACCCATCCACTCGCCAACAGTTCCTGTGCTTTTTTATACTTGAGCTGTCGTGTCTCTGTTCCGTTACTTATCGTTACCATATCGTTACGACCCGGCTCGTTTGATGCTACGGCGGGCTTGGCGGGAGTAGTATCGGTGCCGCCAGTACTGCTTAAAATAGCCGCTTCCGCTTGCTTGCGCAACACTTCCTCTTCTCGTTCTACAACTTGGGGCACGATTTTTGGCAACACCTCAATCATTCGAGTTAAAACAGCATGCTTCATTTCTGCAAACAACCGGGTACCCTCGGTGCGGTACTCGACGAGCGGATCTCGTTGACCATAGGCCCGGAGATTCACACTGTTACGGGTATAGTTCATTACTTCTAGGTGCTCCACCCATAACGTATCAATCATTTGTAGGGCTAATCGTTGGAACAATTGCATAAAGACTGGCTCTCCCAACTCTGTCTTTTTAGCTTCAACCATCTGTTCTACTTCGGGAGAAAGTTCAGTTAGTTCCTGCAGTACTGCTGCCACTTCAGCTGCATCTCCTACTAATAGTTTTTTACGACGAGTGTACGTTTCGATTCGTTGTTGATTTAAGATATCGTCATAGGCCAACACTTGCTTTCGCGCATCAAAGTGGAAGCCTTCAATTCGTGTTTGTGCTGATTCAAGCTGTCGTGAAATGAGCTTCATTTCAATCGGTTGATCAGGCGGGATACCAAAGGTACCCATCAAACGTTGTACCCGCGCCCCACCGAAGATGCGCATCAATGAGTCTTCCATTGATACAAAAAATTGTGTGGTTCCTAAATCGCCCTGACGACCTGACCTTCCTCGTAACTGATTATCAATACGACGTGCTTCATGTCGCTCTGTCCCGAGTACAAACAGCCCACCCAAATCCTTCACGGCCTGCGCTTCAGCTTCGGTCGCCTGTGGTCCACCTAACTTAATATCCACTCCGCGTCCCGCCATGTTCGTGGCTAGCGTTACAGCCCCCATTCTTCCTGCACCAGCAATAATCTCCCCTTCTTGTTCGTGGTTTTTTGCGTTTAGCATCGCGTGCTGTACCCCGGCTTTCTTTAACGCTTCAGACAACCGTTCGTTTGATTCAATGGATGCAGTACCAATAAGCAGTGGTTGCTTGGTGGCGTTAATTTCTTTGACCCGATTAATAATCGCGGTAAATTTACCGGCTTCATTTTGAAAAATTAAATCGTTAAGATCGGTTCGTTTAATCGGACGATGAGTTGGCACCGGTACCACTTCTAGTTTATAGACGGTATAAAACTCTTCTTGTGACGTAAGGGCGGTTCCCGTCATACCGGCCAACTTTTCATACATACGGAAATAATTTTGGTAGGTCACCGACGCGTAGGTGCGACTTTCACGCTGGATTTGTACTCCCTCTTTTGCCTCTACCGCTTGGTGCAACCCATCTGACCAGCGTCGTCCTGGTTGTAGTCGGCCGGTAAATTCATCCACAATCACTACCTCATTGTCACGTACAACGTATTCTTTGTCATTATTATAGAGCGCTTTGGCTTTGACCGCGGTTTCTAAGTGGTGAACGTATTTTATACCTTTATCCGTATAGATATTTTCAATACCAAGCATTTTTTCAGCTGCTTCAATACCCGCATCAGTTAAGGTCGCACTGCGGAGTTTTTCATCCACCGTAAAGTGAGTATCTTTAACGAGACTCCGGGCAATGGTGGCAAACACTTCGTACAGATTTTCTGAATCAGCTGCCGGAGCAGAAATAATTAATGGTGTTCGCGCTTCATCAATTAAGATAGAGTCAATTTCGTCGATAATAGCGTAGTGGTGACCGCGTTGTCTCACATGAGTTTGTTCAAACTCAATATTATCGCGCAAGTAATCAAATCCGAACTCACTGTTGGTACCGTACGTAATATCGGCTTCATACGCCTCTTTGCGAGTACACGGGCGCAGGAAGTCGTAGATAATTTTGTATGAACCTTCAGCATCGCGGACTGCATCCTTCTCTTGATGATTGGCATCATACATATATGAACCACTGCCGTTAATGATTCCAACCGTTAAACCTAAGTAGGCATAAATTTGACCCATCCATACACCGTCACGACGTGCCAAGTAATCATTAACGGTAACCACATGCACCCCGTTACCAGACAGTGCATTTAAAAATGCAGGCAAGGTACCAACCAGTGTCTTTCCTTCACCAGTGCGCATCTCTGTAATTTTTCCTTGATGCAGTAGTATCCCCCCAAGTAGCTGCACATCAAAATGTCGCAACCCGAGTGAGCGCTTACTTGATTCGCGTACGAGCGCAAACGCTTCGGGTAAAATTTCGTCTAACGTTGAACCACTGACGAGACGCTGTTTGAGCTCGTTAGTTTTTTCAATTAACGTCTCTGCGGGCAAAGGCTCAAACGTAGCCTCCAAGCCATTAATTTTCCCCACCAAAGGAGCCAAAGACGCTAGCTCTTTTTCGTAACTGGGACCAAAAAATTTATCTAAAAATGACATAATCCGCCTAGTATATATGGTTTTTACCATAAACACAAAAAGCATAATCGCTCCTAAAAGGAGCGATTATGCTATCAACTGCACGCGCAGATGTATTATTTCTTGCGTGCTGGTGCTTTTTTTGCAGCCTTCTTGACCACCTTCTTTGTTGCCTTCTTAGCAGCTACTTTCTTTACAGCTTTTTTAGCTACTTTCTTTGCAACCTTCTTCACAACTTTCTTTGCGGTCTTCTTTGCTACCTTCTTTTTTGCTACTGCCATATATTTTTTGTGATGAGAGATTAGTGAATAAAATTTCGACCGCATGACACTCTCAATATTCAAAGAACTAAATTCATTTGAGTAATGTCTGCTTACAACTATTATCACTCGTAAAAAATTTTCACACAAATATTTTTAAAATAAAAATGTGGATAAGATTTTTTTATAAAAAATATTTTTATAAAAATATTTTTTATATTTCTGTAACTTCTTGTTCAATTTGTATAAATGTTTTTTCAAAAACTTTTTCTGAAATTATTTTTTTAAAATTTTTTATATCGTTTGTGTTCGAAGGCTTCGTTGCTACTAGTACCAATGCTTGTTTCTCATACAATCTCACGCAACCTATAGTAAAACCTTTAAGGCCACAAATCTTATCAAGAATATATCCGAGTGATACTTTAACCAGGCCACCCTCGCTCATATAGGTTGGAATATCAGGGTATTTAGCTATAAGCTCCTTGGCTTGCGCTGGACTAATAATGGGGTTTTTAAAAAATGAACCGGCTGTACCTACGACGTTCCAGTCGGGAAACTTAGCTGATCTAATAGTAATGACTGCCTCCCTAATTCGCTGTGGTGTCTGCTCTTCTTTAGTGAGCGATTGTAAATCAGCGTACGATAGTTTTGGAGTGGGCACCAAAGAAAGAATAAACGTTACAGAAATAATAATGTAATTTTTATTTTCTTTAAACAGTGAATGTCGATATGAAAACAGACACTCATCTTTAGTAAGCTCTACAATTTTTTTAGAAGCAACATCATACACTGTTACATGCGAAATTATATCTGACACTTCAACTCCATACGCACCTACATTTTGTACGGGTGTTGCACCAACAGTCCCTGGTATATGTGAAAGGTTTTCTAAACCCCACAATGATTGACTGGTTACTTCTTCAATCACCGCATCAAACGACTCCCCTGCTCCAACCACCAATGCCACTGACGTATCGTTAACCTTGTTATACGCACGGCCGGAAATATTCATTTTAATAATTACCCCTTCATACCCGGCATCACTGACCAGCATATTCGTTCCACCACCGAGCACATAAAAAGGCAGTTGCTTTTCATTCGAAAACGCAACTGCCTCTTGTAATGCCTCAATCGTTGTTACTTCAATAAAATAGTGAGCCGGGCCTCCTGTTTTTAAACTAACCCAATCTGCGAGCGATACGTGTTCTAAAACAGTGAGGGACATGATTCCGTTTTACTGACAACCAACTTCTGGAGAAAGTCCTTTTTTGATATTCGCACTAAAGCACTGGGCAGTAGCACCAAATGTCGGCACGGCTTTGGTTGCGCGTTCAAGCGTACTGATAGCGTTATCATTCTGCTTAAGCTGGTAATACACATACGCTAAGCTTGCCCAGTTTTGAGGATTGGTGCCATCAGTTTCCAAACGCGCTTCATACAGGGTAGCGAGGTAATCAAACGCCTTGGCATCATTCACTGCTCCGACAACAAAGTCACTGGCGGCCAATCGAGCTTCTAATTCTGGTGAAGCATCTTTAATAATAGCTTGGGCTGTTTCTGTATCTTTGGTGTAGAACAATGAGGCGATGTAGTATTCAGCCGCTTCGTTGTTGGTAATATCAAGTTCGTAGGCCTCTTTAAAGAAATCGCGCGCTTCATTGTTTTTACCTTGTGATAATTCAATCGCTCCTTGTTGCAAGATAATAGCTTGTTTGTTTGGAGAAAGTGTTCGTGCTATAGCCATGCGTTCAGCCGCTTTTGGCAAATCACCAATCGTACGGTAGTAACTGGCAAGAAATACTTCCAATCGGGCATCGCCTGTTTTGGCGGCTACCATGTTAAGTAACTCCTCTTCTGCGCGGGCCATGAACTTAGCCTTGAGTTCGGGGTCAACGGGATCGGTAGTGCGGGCAATACCCATGGCTTGTTGAGCAAACTGTTCAGTAATTTCTTGTCGAGCAAATGAATCACGCGCCAAGGCAATTTCAAACCCAGCCAAACGTCCTTCGAGGGTCTTTGATTGGAAGGCCACAATCACGTCGCCGGCTGCCTGCATACTCGGAATATTTACAAAGTACACGGTCGCTACCGTTGCTACTACCATAACTGGCAAGATGATTTGTGTTACGAGTACAGATGGTAGCTTAAAGGCCTCTACCTTAGGGATAACACGAGCCACATTACTATGGATTAACGCCAAAATGGTGCCGAAAAAGATATAACT
>JAZKIJ010000044.1:0-7260 GCA_040384905.1 Patescibacteria group bacterium | reverse complement strand
AAATCGGGACATAAATTCAGAATAATCGCTACGCTCATTTCTTCATTCACCATTTATGTGCGCCCGCTACCTAGTCGAGGAAGATTGTGGTCTCGTAACCGGATGAAGTATTCCCCCACCCTCTCGGGTTCTCACTCTCCACGTATTCTTTACTAATATCATTAATAAATGTCGAAGGCACATTTACTTTTTGGGTTCCATAAATGGTGCGCATATGTGCGTAAGTCAAATACACTTTTTTCTCTGCTCGCGTTAACGCTACATAGAATAAACGACGCTCCTCTTCATGATCAATGCCGGTATCATCGAGACGTTCATGGGGAAATAGACCTTGCTCCAATCCGCACACAAACACGTACGGGAACTCAAGTCCTTTGGCGGAGTGTACAGTCATTAATCGAACGGCGTTTAATTCCTCTTTGTCTTTAATTTCATCCTGATCACTTTGCAGGGCGGCATTTTCAAGTAAGGCTTCTACCGCGTCTTCTGGGCTTAATTCGTCATACCGCACGGCCAAGGTAACAAGTTCCTGAAGGTTTTCCAGACGGGATAAATCATCCTCGGTTCCGTTCTTTTTTAATTCAGTTTCTATTCCGGTTCGCTTCATAATAAATTTTAACGTCTCCGAAAGTACTTTGGTGCGGGCTTCGTCAGCTATATCGAGCATCATTTGATCAAATCGTTCCACTTTTTCCAAGGTGGCTCCTTTGAGTTCACTCTTCTTGCCTTCCATAACTTTAAGCATCGTTACTTTACCTATGCCACGAGCTGGTTCGTTAATTACCCGAGCTAAATCAGCAGTGCTGGTGGGGTTTAAGGCTAAGCGCAGGTACGATAATACATCTTTAATTTCTTTACGTTCAAAGAATTTTGTACCTAGTAGCTGGTAGGAAACCCCGTAGTTAAGGAATGCTTCTTCTAGTACTCGAGATTGGAAGTTCGTTCGATAGAGCACGGCAATCTGCGATGGTTCTAGGCCGTCTTCGATAAGTTTTTTTGCGGTGCGGGCAATGTATTCAGCTTCATCAGGACCAGTCATAGCGGCATAGAGGGATATTTTCTCCCCATCCCCGTTACTGGTGAATACTTCTTTGGCAACGCGATTTTTATTTTTTTCAATGACATCATTTGACGCGCCAATGATGTTTTTAGTGGAACGATAGTTTTCTTCAAGGAGTATGGTAGTAGCGGTAGGGAAAAACCTTTCAAACTGTAATACGTTTTTAATATCTGCTCCTCGCCAGGAGTAAATATTTTGGTCGATATCCCCAACGACGCATAAATTGTGACGTTCGCCAGTTAGTAATTTAGCAATTTCAAATTGTACGCGATTAGTATCTTGATACTCATCAACGTGAATGTATTGAAAACGGTTTTGTAGCGTTGTTCGTACGGTTTGGTTTTGTTCAATTAAACGTAAGGTTTTAATCAGTAAATCATCAAAATCTAAGGCGTGTTCCCCTTTCATTATTTCTTCATACTTCACCCAGACATCACCCGCTACCCGGTCGGGATACGATGAGGCCTCGTCTTTAAATGCGGCAGGTGATTTCGCATCTCCTTTTGCTTTAGAAATTTTACTGAGAATTTTTCGGGGTTCAAATTCTTTTGGGTCGTTATTGGTAGCCTCCAGCGCCTGTTTGATGGCCCGTAAACTGTCACTTCGGTCATAGATGGTGAAGTGACGACGTAATCCAACCGCTTCGTGGAACTCGCGTAAAATCCGGACTCCGAGGGCATGGAAGGTGGTGACGGTGGGTAGTGAATTAAATACCGTTCCGTTTGAAGTGGGAAATTCATGAATTAATTTTTCTACCCGTTCGCGCATTTCTTTAGCTGCTTTATTGGTAAAGGTAACCGCTAAAATGTTGTGTGGGGCTACCCCGCCTTGGATTAAATGGACAATCCGATGAGTAATAACACGGGTTTTTCCTGAGCCGGCGCCGGCGAGAATAAGTAAAGGGCCTTTCGTGTGCAATACGGCTTGTTTTTGGGGGGCATTTAAACCTGAAAGGTACGGTGCATCATTCATAACGGTGACACTATACCATACCTGGTAAAAAAACTATTAATTAGATTTAATAAAGTGTCAATAGAATAAAAACAGTTATTTTTATGCCTATTTCGACCCTTCCCTCCCTCGACTGGGGAAAGTGCATTACGTCAATTGTGCTTACCAGAGACTCTAGTAGAATTAGCGCATTACCAACGTGTGGTAACGGCAGAAGAGCCTTGGGCTCTTTTTGTTTCGACAATATTTCCTGTAGCGGTTGTACGGCGGCGTGTCCATAACTTAACAACTATTCAACCAACTCCACCAAAGTCCAAAACAATTCTCGTACTTGACCGTATGGTTGCTCGGATGAAACATAAAACAATTACAAAACGCCTCGCGCGATACAGTTTTGACGGTGTATTACTGATTGTATCGATTGTTGTCCCGTTATCTGTACAAGCGGGTGTTTTCCCGTCATTCAAAGACGTGGGTGAAACTCCTCAAGTAACTGAATTTAATCCCGCTGAATCATTAGTAGATGTAACGGTATTAACTGCCGCTCAAAATGCAGAACCACACGATGCTCGAGGCGGATCTGATGTTTTGGCACAAGATGGTGTATTGGTTTCAACCGGTCCGGTTGGTGCTGATGAAATTACTGCTTCTCGCACCAATGGGGGCGAAATTAGTGTGTACGTAGTTCGGGCCGGGGACTCCCTTTCTGAGATTGCCGCTATGTTTGGCGTGACTTCAAATACCATTTTATGGGCTAATGATTTGCCGCGCGCTTCTGCTATTAAGCCAGGTGACACGTTAATTATTCTTCCGATTGCCGGTGTGCGCCACGTGGTTAAATCAGGCGATACGCTTTCCAGTATTGCTAAAAAATACAAAGGAAACGCAGAAGAAATTTTGTCATACAATCAATTAGAAAATAACAATGATTTAGCGGTTGGCGATACGATTGTTATCCCGGGCGGTGCCCTGCACGTTGAATCAGCTCCGCTTTCTACTAAAACAGCCAAGAAGAGTAGTACCATTAAAAATACAGCAACGGGAGGCAGTTCATTCTCTCATCCAATTCCAGGCGGAGTAAAAACTCAAGGCATCCATGGTTCAAACGGAGTAGACTTTGGAGCCGGTATTGGGACAACTATTCGCGCCGCCGCTGCCGGACAAGTTATCGTTGCTAAGAGTACAGGTTGGAACGGAGGATATGGTAACTACATTGTAATTAAACATGCCAATGGTACACAGACACTGTACGCTCACCTCTCTCGAGTTGATGTCGGAGTAGGTGCTTCAGTTGCTTCTGGAGAATCAATTGGTGCTTCAGGAAATAGTGGTAAGTCGACGGGGCCACACCTGCACTTTGAAGTTCGTGGAGGAAAAAATCCTTTCTAATTTCGGCGCATTCCGTTGTCGCTACAGAAAATGGCGTTCGTCGTATATTGAATACGCCTCGCGCCATTTTTCTTAGGCTCCTAGGACTGCATCCAAAATAAGAAAGGATTATCTCGTTGCTCCAAAACTTTTCCTTGCGCGCCTCGACCTTCATTGTGTTGAGCAAGTTTGTATTTTACCAAATATTCTTATTGTATTACTAGTGTATAATTTTTAAATGAGTCGTATCTGGCCGCTCTTTTGTAGTCCTGGTAACTGTTTTTTACATAGTTTGTTCCAGATTGCCGCAATTAATCTTTAGTATCAAACGCAAAACGTAGTATATACTTGTTATATGAAATTGCAGAACAATGGTTTTACTTTACTGGAATTGCTAGTTGTTCTGACTATAATTGGAATGCTGGCTTCAATTGTGATTGCAAGTATTAGTGAGGCGCGCGAGAAAGGTCGCATTGCAAAAGCACAGGCTGAACTGAACCAGTTATCGATAGCTATGGAACTACTCTTCAATGACACTGGATATTATCCATCTGGTGAACCAAACGTTACTACGGTATGTGCCCGTACAATAGCGACAAATGAAATTCGTGCATCCTACCCACGTGCGGGACTTGTCTCCAATGGTCAAAGTTGGACTACCTGGAATGGACCATACATTCGAATCGGGGACGACCCTTGGGGCACACCGTATTTTTTTGACAGCGATTACGAGTGTTCTCCTGAAGTGCTTGGTTGTAATGGTATCAATGACAACGGGCAGCTTATCTCCTCGGTAATTATAAGTTGTGGCCCGAATAGAGACCTCACGGGTAGTGACGCGTCTGGAAATCTTCAGTGTGACAGTGATAGTGATAATATTGTGTTTCGAATCTGCCGTAATGATTACTAAATAAAAAACTCAAAAGGGACGAATCTCTGCGTTAGATTTGTAAAAAAGCTCGTCATCGTACCAATGTACGCTCTGGGCTTTTTTCTAATCTCCTCTGACCCCCGTTCTAAAATCAGTTTATACCCACTATAACTTTACTCGGTATTGGAGGGCTTCAAGTAAATGTTTGGGTTCTATGGTGTCGACATTATCTAGATCTGCAATTGTCTGGGCTACTTTTATTAAGCGGTGGTAACTACGGGGTGAGAGATTAAGTTTAGCGGCGGAAGCTTTTAAGATGTCTTTTACCGGTGGAGTGAGGGTTATGACGTCATCAATATCACGGCTCGACATGTGAGCGTTCACCGTAATGCCGCGGTTTTGTAATCGGGTCTCTTGCCGGTGGCGGGCGTTCTGTATATCTTCCCTGGCTTTTTCGGTCTCACCTTTATTCTGTGCTAAAGCGGTTAACGTTTCGTAGGGTATGTGGGGCACTTCAATCCATAAGTCTATGCGGTCCAAAATGGGTCCGGATACTTTTTCCCGATACGTTTCTTTCATGGCGCGTGCTAAATCAGTAGTGCCATCATAGCTCCCCCGGTACGGATTCATGGCTGCGACTAAAATAAAATCTGCAGGAAACAGCGCGGTGCCTTGCACCCGAGAAATGCTAATAACTCTATCTTCAAGTGGTTGACGTAACGCATCCAGTGAACGCCGATCAAACTCTGGGAATTCATCCATAAATAAAACTCCTTTGTGCGCTAGCGTAACTTCCCCCGGTTTGGGGTGTGTGCCGCCACCCACCAAGGCTGTGTGTGACGCGGTGTGGTGCGGTGTCCGGAACGGAGGCATCGAACTCAGTAAGTTCTCGGCATTGCCCGCTAAAGAATGAATTGATCCGACTGCCAAAGTTTCCTCTCGAGAGAGAGGCGGCAAGATACCCTGAAAAGCTCGGGCTAGCATAGTTTTGCCGGTACCCGGTGGACCGACCAACATAACATTGTGTCGTCCAGCGGCAGCAATAATCATGGCTCGCTTGGCCGACTCTTGCCCTTTAATATCTTCTAAAAGTACCGCGCTGTCGTACCAGTGGTTTTGGATTACCGTAGTGGGAGTTCTTGCAATTTTTTTATGGTCAGGATGCGTGTGGTCAATATGAAAAATAACTTCTTGTAAATTTTTGGCTGCACGAATACTCACGCCTTCAATTAAGGCTGCCTCGGCTTGATTTTCAGAAGGCACGATGACCTCGGTAAATCCATGCTGCTTGGCAGTTTGTACCATGGATAGTACTCCTCGTACGGCACGGAGTTCCCCACTTAACGCCAGCTCTCCAATAAAGATTCGTTTAGTAGCATCACTACTTATGAGTCCAGCGGTCAATAAATACGCAATGGCAATCGGTAAATCAAAGAGTGGTCCCTCTTTTTTTAAATCGGCGGGAGCTAGAGAAATTACAATTTTCTGGTTTTTACTTTTAGGAGAATCATACCCACTATGTTTGATGGCAGTACTGACCCGGTCTTTGGCTTCTTCAATGGCCTTCCCTGCTAATCCTACAATTGAAAATGAATGTAGTCCTAAACTTAAGTCGGCTTCAATACTAACGACAGTTCCCCCAAGTACGTGTCCCTGCACTGTATATACTTGGGTGATACTCATAGCTAGTTATGGTAACGGCAAATCAAATTCAGTCTCCATATGCTGGGTGCACGTACGCGCGGCAGGGTTTGCTTCCAATCTGCCTAATTCAATCGGCTCGCCGGCAATTTCACATATACCGTAGGTACCATTCTTACATTTTTCTAGTGCATGTTGTATGAGGTGGTAGCGATTTTCTAGTTCAGCCACAATAGCTATTCGTTCATCAGCTTCTTCTGAATTATCAGCCTGACTATTTACATCTGCTTCCGTTACATCGAAGTCATTAGTTTTAATGATCCAATCTTGAGACTCTTCATCAAGAATAGCGAGGTCTTGTAGTTGCGCAGTAACGTCTTGTAATTGCTTCGTTAGTATCTCTTGGTATTTTTGTAAATGCTCCATATACCACTATGGTAGCACACTGTAATGGTATGTATTAGGGGGTGGGAAAATTAGCAACCAAGAACATAAAAGAATCGGTGTCGCTCGTGATAATAATGGTGGTTTCAGAAATAAAGCCATACACCAATACTTCGTCACCCTCATTATTCTTGAGAATGCGTACATCGCGGGTGCCGCTAATGCCGTCAGTAAATGTATTGGCGGTACCTATAGTGTTGGGGTTAAAAATAGGACTTAGGTTTGAGGCCATGGTAGTTTCCCATTGGAGCATTCCACCAAGGGCGGTAATAGCGTCGAGAACTGATAAGGTTACCCACGGCTCACTTTGATATCCACCAAACCGGACTTCGGTCACTGTTTCTTTAAAATCAAATACTACCGGAGCGTTAGTGAAACTGAAAAAATCATCAGGACTGACTACGGCATTAGTGGCACTATTAATAAAAGTAATTTCAAACAAATCATTGGTGGTGACGAGTTGGTTTCTTAGTTCGGTAAATAACGCATCACTTGAAGCGATAACTGTCGGACTCGGAGCAATACTACTTGAGTCAAACGTGGTGGTTACCTCAGTTAATTCCACGGGCGCAATTTCTGCGGTGTTTGAGTTTTGTAAATAACTGCGCAAACTTAATCCCGTCACTACCACAAAAAGTAATACTCCAAAGGAAATAAATACCAATTGATTGGTTTGGGTCATCACATCAATAAACGAACGACGAGGGGTTCGCGGTGGAGCAAACTGCCGTTCAGGTGTTCCCTTTTCAGCTCGAGGCGTAGCCGGGTCTGTATACTCTGAATCAAAAACCGACGGTGGATTAGAGGGGGTTACGTTATTGGTAATGATAGTTGATGGAGTGGGAGCAGGTACAAAATTTGGTGTGCTTGCGGGCACGACGGGAGTAATTTTTGGTCGAGACGGAGTAATTGGTGTGATAGCTGG
>JAZKIJ010000043.1:0-4478 GCA_040384905.1 Patescibacteria group bacterium | reverse complement strand
AATAAACAAACTCTCTCGTTTCATATGAAACGAGAGAGTTTGTTTATTGTCGGGATTATTTTGCTATACTTCCTCTATGAACATCGCTACTGAAGTCCACTTTGAGGGGAAAATTGCCCAAAAGGCTATTATCATAAAGTAAAATAAGGTTTTACTGGTTCGAGATCCGCGCATGAAGCAAGTAATTTGGGAAATTCCGGGGGGACGCATGAATATTGATGAAGAACCACGTAAAGCGGTTGCACGTGAAATACAGGAAGAGTTGGGCATTGATGTTACTGTTGGTGGGGTTGTTTATATGGAGCAATTTATCCAGGGTAATGAAGGGAAACGTGCGTTTGTAATTGTGTATGCCTGCACCATGGTTGATAGTGAGCAACCAATACACATGAGTGAAACAGAAGTATGTGAAATTGCCTGGGTTTCATATGAAGAATTACCAAAATATCCTTTATTTCCTGAGTATTTACGGGCACTTAATTGTTATTTTGCAAATGGAGAGGAGTAGGGCACAATAGGGGATGTTATGATTACCTATTATTTCCGTACCATCAAAGACGAGTCATTAAAAACGGTTGAATCGGTACGAACGGGAATTTGGGTGCATGCTATTGCGCCAACAAGTGAGGAAATAGAGCTTTTAATTAAGAACTTTGCGCTCGATGAAGATATTTTAGAGGATGCGCAAGATTTTTACGAGGTGCCCCGTTTGGAACGGTCAGAAGGCGCCAATTACTTCTTTACCCGGTATCCTTTTAATGAGCAAAAAGAAGACAGTGAAACAGCGCCATTACTTATTGTGATGGGGGAGTCGTTTGTATTAACGATTGCCATGCGAGAAGTGCCCGCGTTTAAAAAGATTTTAGAAGGGAAGGAAGCAGTGGTAACAACCCAAAAAGCCAAATTATTCATTCAGATGATGGATGTTATAACTCATGCGTACGATTTAGAGCTGGTTCGGTTACGTAAAGCAGTACAAAAAGATAGAACACGGTTGCGTAAAATTGGACCGCGGGAGATTGAGCGATTGGTACAGTATGAAAATAAGCTTAATAATATGGTGGACGCTCTGATTCCGACCAATATTTGGCTTCAACAAGTACCCAAAGGTAACTACATGCAGCTCTATGCGGATGATATTGAGATGATGGAGGACTTAGTCATTGCCAATAGTCAGGTGGTAAACTCAGCCCGATCAATTTTGAAGACCATCCAGAACATTCGCGGGGGAGTAGAAGCGATTATGACTAGTCGATTAAACAATTCCTTGAGTATCCTCACCGTTTTGACCATTTTGCTCACCGTACCGTTGGTTATCGCCTCATTTTACGGAATGAACATAGAGTTACCGTTCCAAAATAGTAAATACGCCTTTGCCGGCATCATTGCTGCCAATGTAGTGATATTAGCCCTACTCGGATATATTTTTAACAAAAAAAACTGGTTTTAATATTCTAATTTCTTTGAAACTGCCAGAAATGAGTGCAGTGATAGAAGTGAGAAAGCAAACTGCTTTGCTTTCGCCTGACCCACTTCGGGATTTTGTAAAAATACCCAATGAGTGGACAGCTTCTGTAAGAAGCAAGGATATAGACCGCAACGGTCCAGCGATTTTCCTGAGGAGGAAAAATCTCGGCTCTGCATACAGAAAATATAGTCGCAAGCTCCTTATTTTCCAGCAACAGAAATTCAGAATTGTCGCTCCGCTCTGTTCTTCATTCCACAACGCAATGTGCCGTTTCTGGCAATTTCAACTTATCCACAGGCGGTCGTAAGTATTAGGTGCTTAAGCCGTCTACATATATAATGGTCTCCACATGAAGGACCCTGATAAAACAGGCCCCAACAGTGGGAGCCATGAAAGTCGCTTTTTGGAAGCATTCACTGACTATAGCGATGCCCTCTTTCGGCACGCAAGTATGCGTATTAATGACCGGGAAAAGTCTATTGACCTCGTTCATGATACGTTTACCAAAGTGTGGACCTATGTTCGTAATGGACATGAAGTGGAGAATTATCGACCATTTTTGTATAAAGTGCTCAATAATTTGATTATTGATGAGTACCGAAAGCAAAAGGAAGCTTCCCTTGATGCGTTGTTTGAAAAAGATGGAGTAGATGAGGGCTCATTTCCTGAACTCTCAGAAAGTACCGTTGAAGCTTTGGCTGCAACCATTGATGGAAAACAGGCCTTTGATCTTATCGCCTTACTCCCCGATACCTACCGCGAAGTATTAATTATGCGGTTTGTAGATGGATTAGGGCCACGTGAGATCAGTGAACTCGTTGAAGAATCAGAAAACGTTATTTCTGTTCGCATCCATCGTGGGCTAAAAATCCTCCGGGAAAAGATTGAGTCCTCGGCTCGAAAAATGGAAGAAAACCGTCTGAAAGACAAATAATTTTTACAATGAAACGCTTTAGTGAACAACTTAAGAAAAAATCAGAAACGCTCCGGTTACGAGCGTCTGAAAAAGCTGAACTACAATCACGCATTGTAGCTTTTATGGAGTACCATCCATTGCCGGCTTCAATCAAAGCAATTCCGGTGCCAAAATCTAAATCAACCATGGAGCCGTATAGAATGGTAGTGGTACCACGCTTTTATTTACAAACCTTTGCCGGTGCGTTTGCGTTGTTTTTAATAATTGGCGTACCTGCGCTTGCAGAGAATGCAATTCCTGGTGATATTTTGTATCCAGTTAAGGTAAATGTAACTGAAGAGTTACGAAGTACCCTTAGTACTAATTCATATGAAAAAGTAGCGTGGGAAACAACTCGGTTAGAACGTCGGGTGTCTGAAGCCCGCTTGCTCGCTCAAGCAGGGAAGTTAACCCCAGAAGTTGAGGCCGGAGTACTTGCAGCAGTAAAAGTACACTCTGAAGAAGCGAAACGACAAATTGAATCATTACGAGAAACTGATGCTGATGGAGCGGCTTTAGCACAGATGACTTTTGCGACCGCACTTGATGTACAGTCTTCGGTACTTAAGTCAGATGATAGTGCGAGTACGACCGCAAATATGTCTACCGTTGCACTCGCTTCCGCGTTAGATGCTGGGTATTCAGAAGCTGCGTGTGAAAGTTCCGCTGATACGTTGTCGGTAGTTCGTCTCATTGCACAATTAGAAGTGGAAACGACTCGAAGTTATGAATTACTTGAAAGTATTAAAGATTCAGCGACTGAACAAGAACAAAAAGATGTTCGCCGGCGGTTATCTGATTTAGAACATAAAATTAAACTAGCAACCAAGGAATCCACGACAGATTCAGAAATTGTAAAAAATGAACTTCGAACAGCGTGGACTGATTTGCAAAAACTTATTTCATTCATGACGGATATCGATGTGCGTCATTCGTTATCAGTCGAGACGCTTGTGCCCGTAGTCTTGTCCAATGAAGAAAAACTAGCACAGTCAATTCAGCACTACGAGCGGGCGGCGGCTAATTTTGAGCGAATTACCCAAGGTACCCCAAGTATTGAAGACGAGGCAATCGCGGAAAAAATAACAGCCACCTTACCAAAAATTGAAACGTTGTTACGCACGGCTACGAGTACCCTCTATGTAGATGTGAATACGGCGAAAACGGCAGTAGATGAAGCGTTGGCCTTAACTGATTCAATTTTAGGGATGTACCAATTCCCCGATTTAGCAGCGCCAATTGATTCAATTCCAGTAGATGTGGCAACCACGGCTACAACAACGAGTGAATCAGATGTGTCTGCAACCACTAGTACCTCGACGCCCTAACTACGTATTTTTTAAAACAATATACACCTGGCTTGGCGGCCAGGTGTTTATTTGTAGCGAGCGTGCACTCAGGGTACAATACCAAAATGCAACAGCCGAGTATCCTCATTATTCAATTTCGTTTGCGGGATAAAACCCGCACCCTGGAACAACAGAGTATACAAAGGGAAATTGGACCGGCAGTGAAATTAGAATTTATCTCGGCCTTAGACACAACGTGTCTCTGGGATAATCCCGCCTTGCTCCTGGAGAATTATGCCGGAGTGATGTTTGGCGGGTCGGGCGATTTTGATTTTGATGGGGGAAGACCAGAAGATGATCAGGCTAAAAGTACCTCATACGTGTTACTGGAGCGATTACGTCCGTTGCTTGATTATATATTTGAGCATGATATCCCAACCCTTGGTATCTGTTACGGTCACCAAATTATCGGAGCCTACGCTGGAGCCAACGTGGTCCATGATGAAACGCAGAAAAAAAATCGCTCCCACGAAGTGTCGGTGGTCGTTGATAAAGCTACCTATTGTATCTGTGACAATATCCCAAATACGTTTTTTGCGCACTATGGTCATAAAGATAGTCTTGATCGGGTTCCTGACGGGGCAGTCTTACTAATGAACGGTGGCTCCGCGTGCCAAGTTTCGGCGTTAAACTATAAGCAAAATATTTTTACTACCCAGTTCCATCCGGAGTTTCTGGCACGGCCACTACGACCGCATCCTCTCTT
>JAZKIJ010000042.1:0-9406 GCA_040384905.1 Patescibacteria group bacterium | reverse complement strand
GTCTTTGGGGTTGTACGGGCTTAGTAGTTTTTCCGGCAGTTTCTCTTCCACAGCCTTATAATATCATACTAAAGCCTTAAACTTCCAGTGGCTTTTATGCTGTCCGGCTTAGGTACCTTCTTCTTATTTTTTATATAATTTAGGTAGCCGGCAATGCCTATCATTATGGAATTGTCACCGGATAATTCCTGGGTAGGGAATAGGAGTTTTATTTTTTTTCCTACCAACTTTTTCATTTCACTCCTGAGGTGCTTATTGGCCGCTACTCCGCCTGAAACAATTAAAGTTTTAGCCCCATACTTTTCGATAGCTTTTTCGGTTTTATATACCAAGCATTCTATGGCAGCGTTTTCAAATTCGAGGGCGATTTCTGCTTTTTTATTAACGTTCAATTTTCCTTGATCTTTAATGTAATAAAGTACGGCAGTTTTAAGTCCAGAAAAAGAAAAATCAAAATCATCACTGTGGATCATTGGACGAGGCAAGACCTCCTTGTAGGGCGCTACGTTTGACTTGCGCGCAATCTCAGCCCGGCGACCAATTTCTGGTCCTCCGGGGTATGGTAACTTCATCATGCGGGCGACTTTATCAAACGCTTCACCGACGGCATCATCTCGAGTCTCACCAATTTTTGTATAGTTGCCCCAATCTTTCATCAACACCAGTTCTGTGTGCCCGCCAGAAATTAGCAACGCAATAGCGGGGAATGATATTGGTGCAATGGCGTTATCTATTTCCACATCATAGAGAGAAGCAAGTACATGCCCCTCCATGTGATTAACCGGGACTACCGGACACCCAAGGACCGCGTTAAGTGCCTTAGCAAAACTAATTCCAACCCATAGTGCAGGCTCCAGTCCCGGACCAGAGGTAACGGCAATTAAGTCAATTTCTGGTAAAGAGTATTTACTAAAAAACTCTAATAAAAACGGAGCGAGTCCGTCTTCCCGTGAGAGTAACGTCGTAATCTTCTCTGTCAGGTCGTCGCCAAGAGCGGTTGGAGTTTCCGTTAATAATTCTGCTTCGGTTAAAGCTTTGATTAACATCGGCACGAGTGCAAGTGCATGTTCACGTTTAGCGACTTGCGGGAACACACCACCAAATTCGGCGTGAATATCAATCTGCGAATGCAGGGCGTTTCCCAGGATTTCGTAGGTAGCCGTAGGAAAATCACCCTGTGCCTCTATGAGGCTAATGGCTGTTTCGTCACATGACGTTTCGATTGAGAGGATACGCATAATTCCGCCACTATACTAAATAATAAGCCAGGATGCGAGTTTTTTCATAAAATGACATATAATAATTTGCATGATAAAAATAGCTACTCATAGTGGAGGATTTCATACTGATGACGTGTTTGCGGTAGCGACGCTGCAGCTGGTGCATGGAGTTGAGAATGTCGAAATAATTCGCACTCGTGATGAGTCGCTATTAGCGACTGCTGATATCGTAGTGGATGTGGGCGGAGTATACGATGTAGTGACCAAGCGTTTTGATCATCATCAAATTGGTGGTCCGGTTCGTGATAACGGCATTCCGTATGCCGCGTTTGGATTAGTTTGGAAAGAGTATGGGGAGTCTGTGACAGGAAGTAAAGAGATTGCTGATGACATTGAACGCAGTATGGTTCTTGCAGTTGATGCTGGCGATCAAGGTGTATCGCTCTATGATCTTAAAAATCCAGACATCCCTCCCTTTGAACTATACCAAATCACCCGTTCATTTTTGCCTGAGTGGGGTAGTAATAAACATAATGATGTACTGTTTAGTGAAGCGGTAGAATTTGCTCGAGCACTATTGAAGAGAATAATTATAAAAAAACAAGCTGAGCAAAAAATGAAAGAGCTTGTTCATGAGGTTTATATAAATACTTCTGATAAAAGAGTGCTCGTTTTTGATATCGGTGTTTCGACAAATGCATGTAGTGATTACCCTGAAGTATTACTAGTGGTGCAACCTGATGACCCATTATCAAATAATAACTGGATAGCTAAAACCGTAACTACGGGAAAAGCAGCTTTCGAAGGGCGAGTTAACTTTCCTAAAGAATGGTTAGGTTTAACTAACGGTGAGCTCGCCCGGGTTTCAGGAATTAGTGATGCTGTGTTTTGTCACAAAGCTGGATTTATTTTTGTAGCTGGGAGTAAAGAGGGAGTGATGAAGGCGGTGGAGAAGGTGGTGGGATAGAGATACAGGACTTGTCCTGACGGTCACAAATTCGCTGACGCTCATAAGTGCCGCGGGACACAGCTCGCGGTTTTGGCATTAGGAATAGCCAAAACATCGCTCCGCTTTTCGAGCCCCGACGTATTGTGCGCAGGCACAATACTTATTTCGCACAAAATTAAAACGCCCTTTAGGGGCGTTTTAATTTTGTGCGAAATACAGGGCTCGAACCTGTGACCTACCGCATGTCATGCGGGCGCTCTACCAGCTGAGCTAATCTCGCAACGATGTAATTGTACTTTTGAATTTTAAAGGATGCAAAAGTGCTTAGCAATATATACTAATTTACGATGATTTGCCACTGCTTATTAAAGTAGGAGACATTATGTTCGTAAATCATTTTATTTTAAGATGGTACAATAGATATACTTTTACCATTAGTAATTTTACTCCATGAATCCTGAGACGTTCAAACCTGCTTCTAATGAAATGTCAGAAAGGCAGGCTGAAGAAAAATTAGATGAAATATTATCTAACCCGGAATATAGTTTTTTAGTAACCATTCCAAAAAACGTTGAAATAATTAACGAAGCTGCTACTGCTATTGAGGCGTTGCACTTTGTAAATTCAAAAATTGAAGAGCGGGAACGCAGAACCTTTGTATTAAAGAAAATTGAAGATGTAGAAGGGGTTGAACAAGGTGAGATTTCATTCCAGGGTTTTAAAAAAGTATTTAATAGAATACTTAACAATAAGCAATCAATTGGAGAGGGAGGTGATGCGTTTGTATATATCGCAGAGTCGGAATTAACCAATGGTACTACTGCGCTGTGTTATAAATTTGCAAAACAGATTGGTAAAAACCTCGGGCGTAACTCATTAGAGCAAGAGCTAGATCTACATGTTGATTTTTATAAAGCTTTAAAAAATTTTGATTCTTCGGTAAAAGTTCCTGAACCATATTATTACTGTGAATTTACGTCACATAAAATGATTGCTATGGAACGACTAAAGGCAAGAAGTGTTGATGATTTACTGCGTGGGTTTGGGAGTATGCCAGCTTGGGTTACTGAAGAGACTGTAAATACTTTTTGTGCTGATATAAAAAAGTCCTTGGACTATTGCCACGCAAAAGGTTTGTATCATCGAGACTTACATCTGGGGAATTTAATGTTTACTCAATCTCCCACCCCTGCACCTATTTTGGGTTATATTATTGATTTTGGGGTCTCTGCAGTCGGGCAAGAGGGATTAGAGCCATATAAATCATCAGATAGCCGGGGGACCTTTACATATGCCGATGATTATGGTAGAATAGAAGAAGTACGATCCTCATTGTTACGTCTTATAGTCAGGGAAATATCATGAAAATAACTGAAATGGCGATTGAAAAGATTCGTGCAGCAATTGCAAAACCGTTGGGGATGGGTGAACTTCGTCAAGTTGTTGATCTCGGCAACCTTTATGTATCTCTGCAAAAGTGGCCCGAAGACGATGATGGGTACGTGATTCACGATAATTCCTCGATGAGCTACTGGTTTCAGTATGACATCAAAATTGATGGGATCAAATACTACTTTTATGGTGGTGACCCCATCCTCATTTAGACCAGCTCCGCATTTAGGAGTTGGTCTTTTTACTTTTTCTAATTAATGTGGGCTTTCTCGATATTTGCTACTACAGCTGCGTGATCGGAAACGCCAAATTGGAGGCGGACGTCACTGACAGTATATTCGGGTTTGGTAAAGAGGTAGTCAACCATGTAGGAATCAAAGATTGGTTCTGTGAGATTTGGATTTTTTCCATGCACGTGCCAGGTACGGTCGAGGCTGCTCGTATATTCGGGTGGAATGGTGTCCGTATAGTGCTTAGTTATTTCTTCGTAGAGGTTATTGATGCCGCGAGGAATATTAAAGTCGCCACATAAAATATGTGATTTTTCTGAAGCCAACAAACTTAACATTTTTTTAATGCCTTCTCGTTGATGTTCGTCAGGTAAACCGTTATTGGTGTAGATACCGTGCGTGGTGGCGATAGTGTAGATAGTACCGTCACTATCAGGTACCTGGGCAATAACAATATTATGGTGCTTTAAGTCGTTTGGAGTTGGTACTGTGGTCGGCAGTGTATGGTCAGGGCGATAGAAATGTTTGCTTATTGCGGTGTGCGGAACTTTGGTCGCTATTGCGTTGCCTTCTTGGTACGCAACGTCATTTTGGATTTGCCAACGCATTACACAAAATGTGGTGGTGAAGCCATGCTTTTGTAAAATACGGAGGAATTCCTCGGTACATTCCTGGAGACAAATAACATCAGGGTTTTCGGTAGCAATCAGGTTGAGGATGCGCGGGAAATGCTTTTCACCCTCCATATTTACAGAAATCAGTTTCAGCATAGGTATGGCTCGTAGTGTATCATACGTGCTTGATACATATAATGGGGATTACTTTTTGAACAGAAGAGTACCTAAAGCGCAATATCACTTTGGTATACTAGAATTCTAATCTATATTTTGTATGTTAAAAATCGGCCGTAAAGCACCAGCGTTTTCATTACTCGACCAAGACTCTGTTATGCATACTCTCAAGCATTATGCGGGAAAGTGGACGTTGCTTTATTTTTACCCAAAAGACGATACTCCAGGCTGTACCAAAGAAGCGTGTATGATAGCCGACGTCTACAATGAATTTAAAAAGATGAAAGTGTCGGTGATTGGGGTGAGTAAAGATACGCCCAAATCTCACAAAAAATTTGCCGAAAAATATACCCTCCCGTTTACCTTATTGTCTGACCCCACTATGGAAATGATGGATAAGTACGGAGCCTTTGTAGAAAAACAAATGTATGGAAAAACGGTGCGGGGGACTAATCGTATATCCTACCTCATTAACCCCGATGGAAAAATTGCTAAAGCCTATCCGAATGTTGATCCAGCCAATCACGCGCTAGAGTTGCTAAAAGATATCAAGACACTACAAAAAGAAGCGAAGAAAGTAGCCCTTGCTTTAGTGTAACAAAACATTTGTTAACTCAGGAATACCCACTTTAGTTTTTGAAGAATAGGGGTAAATTTTATGACCACGAATTAAAGTTGCCAGCTTTTTTAATTGATGTTGGTATTGTGATTTTGGTATCTTGTCTACTTTATTTGCTACAACAATGATATTCCTACCCGCTCGTTCTAGTTCTTCGAGCATTGCCAAATCATCTCTGGTAGGACCCACGAGCGAATCAATTAAAAGCACTACAGCGGGATTGTAGTGTGAATCAAGTAAATACCAAGAAATGAGTTTCTCTAGTTTTTCGAGCGTCTGAAATCCAGCTTTAGCGTAGCCATAGCCCGGTAGGTCTACAAAATAGTGTGACTCATTAATTAAAAAAATATTAAGCTGTCGCGTTCGACCTGGAGTGTCACTGGTGATGGCTAGATTTTTAGTATTGGTAAGCGAATTGAGTAGGCTTGATTTGCCCGCATTAGAACGACCAATAAACGCTATTTGGGGTAGCTCGTCGTCGAGAATCGGGTCAGTACCCATAATTCCTTTTATAAATTTAGCGGACGTGATGTTCATAGTTCCAGCATCCTAGCAAAAATACGCAATAATAGCGACTATTTTATTTCAGTATAGTCAGTAATAAAAAATTCCCGCCATGATCCAAAGGACATGGCGGGAAGTTTGTAGGGTGTAGAACCTAGGACTGAGGAACAACTTCAAATTTGTCATGCTTACTTTGACGAGCATAAAGTCGGATGTACGAATTGGTTTTCTTCGACCAGATGCTTTGTTTGTAGAGAAGCTGTGCTCGAGCCAATTCAGGAAATATTTCACCATCAAGTTCCATCGAGATAAACCGTGAAAGATTTGGCCCAACTTTAACTGTGGTTTTCTCTACGAGGAGCTGACGTGTTATGGTGAACATAGCTTCGACGTACGGGTCTGCCAGGGAGGGCTTCTCAAAACGATCAAAGAAACTTTGCACTTCACGTTGGGCTTCAGCAGCCAAATCCGGTTTCATGATAGTTAAGGTGTTAACCATCACTACCATTTTCCTTAGTTCGTCTGAGGTTATATGTGTTATCTGGCTCCGCATGTTTCCATTCTCATCAATCAAGAAAGGAAACACGTGTCGTTTGAGAAACTGTTCACGGGCTGTAGAGGCCTGCACCATTGCATCGTTGAGTGCAAAAACCTGGGTAATCATTTCATCGTTAGCATCAATCTTACTGAGCCCTCTTTCTTTAAGTACCATCAATTTCAACTCAAGATTGGTAAGTTCTTCCTTCAACTTCTCAATCTTGGTCGTATACTCTTCACGAAGAACTTGAAGTTTTTCATTATTTTCCACGCAATCATCAAATTTCTTATGAAGAGCCAACTCTTTCTTTGTACCATGAACTTTAATGGCTCTAAGTTCCTTGGCTAAAGCAGGAACTTTCTTGTATTCAACTCCCAACTTAGTACGGATTTTTTCAAATTCCTTTGTCAGTTTAGCGAGTTCTTTTTTCAGTTTCTTTTTTTGACTTTCCAAAACCAAAATTTCAGTTTTCAGGGTGGTTCCGATTTCTGCTTTCGCGGTGTTGATTTTCATCTTGTCCTCATTTCAATGATCTGGGGCACATTGCCCGGGGTTTTGATATCTGTAGTTCTAAATTTATTTAACCATAAAATTAAGGTTGAGTCAAAAATTTATTACAATGAAATCACGTTAGTAATGCCCTATAAAAGTTCAGGTTTACTTCGTAGTCGCCACTGAGAAAGTATCACATCAACATTTTCTTCCACCGGCAATTCGGCGTTAACTTCTAAATCGTAATGCATAGGTAGAGTTTGAAGAACTTCAAAATCCTTTCGTGCATCACCGATAGGTCTGTCAGATCTATGGTTTTCACGACGTTCCAATTCTCCTAGTTCGCAATGTAGACATACATAAAACACATCAAACGGTTTTAGTAATTCGGTCAGTAACTGCTTCCATTCTTGGGTTTCAATAATATGTTCAATGATTAAATTATTTCCCGCTTTAGCATATTGGTGAAGTGAGTGATGAAAACCAGAAAAAAATGATTCCCGTAATTCTTGCCATTTAAACTCACCGCTTCTGATACGTTCTAGGGGTAGTACCCCGGCATCTCTTAAATGATCTATTGAAATATGCCAAAAGGGTAGTTCAATTTTCTGTTGGAGTAAGGTGGCAATTGAGGTTTTACCTGAACTACTTGCACCATTGAGGAAAATTATTTTTCCGTATTTTTCTTGCATAGTACCAGTATATCAAAGTCTGCTAAGGGTAGTTGGCGGAGTATCAAAGCATAATACCATGGTCCTAATTAGGTTTTGATTTTCACGTAAACAGTCTCCCAGACTGTTTACTCGCGGGATCACGCAACAAAAATGGCACCCCTTTAAGGGTGCTCATTTTTGTACGCGTGATCCCACGGAGAATCGAACTCCGATTTTCAGGATGAAAACCTGATGTCCTAACCGTTAGACGATGGGACCAATTTTTGGTCTGTTTGTTCCTTGGTTCAGAGCCTATTTCATAGGGGTCACTCCTGAACTGTTGGTGCGCCCCATCATACCAAAAAAGCTAAAAATAGCTAGTGGGTAAAGGGTTGGGCTATTCACTGCGGAAACGGGGAGATTCGAAGCCTACAGTTTCAGTACCCGTTGTCGCTCTATTGATTCGTAAACTCTCAATAGAGCTGGCATCAGCTTCGAATCTCATGTCAGTGATACTGAATCACTAACTCCCGTTCCGCATAATAAAATAACCATCTTGGCTGGTATTTTAAAAAGCGGAAACGGGGAGATTCGAACTCCCGAGGAGCTTTCGCCCCTGCCGGTTTTCGAAACCGGTACCTTCAACCACTCAGACACGCTTCCGTATTCACTTCAGCGTATCTGCGTAGTTGAAGGGTTCATCCTCCTCCTTACAGTTGGATTAGAATGTATCCCATACATTCTAATCCACTCAGACACGCTTCCGAAAGTTCGAGAGCTTGAGTATACCATTCCTTAAATTGAGATTCAGAAAGGGTAGAATTAATCAAAAGTTCACTAACCTATCTTTGACACTTACGCACCCATTTATGTACTTAGTTTTGCCCTGGTTTACCCACCGGCTTATCCACGGGTTATGCACAGCGTGATTGAAAAATAAGGGTATTTAATTTTCTTTTATTGCGTACTCATATATGAGAAGCTTGTATTAGGTTTGCGTGGTGGTGATTTTCTCCATATTAAAAACCTTTCAAGGTTTTGGGGCACGCAAATCTAATTCTCTACGTTGTACAAAAGCAAAAGGCATCCGCAAGGATGCCTTTTGCTTTGTTTAAATAAATATTAGATGTAAAAACCCGGGGGCTTTCAGAACTAGATGCAATTCTAGGAACACAAACAAAATAGTTTGAGGCGTACTTTTGTACGATGAAAATTATTTTGTGTAGGGTGACAACGAAGTACGCTAGTTGTGGAAGTCCTATCTTGTTTTGAGATGGACGTATATATCTTCTAGCGCTCGTACTGCATCACCCGCTGCAATATTGTTTTGATGGTATTTTACGTTTGTACAATCTCCTGCCGCCCAAATACCTGAAGTTGTTGTGGTTTGGGTCCAGGGGTCAATGGTGACGCGCCCATAGTCATCGAGGGTCACTGCGTCTTTAGCGTATGAAGTATTTGGTATCATGCCGATTTCTACAAAGATACCTGATACGGGTAGTGTAATTTCTTCACCTTGAGCATTTTTATAGGTAATACTTTTAACAAATTTTTCACCGGAAATGGAGGTAGGGGAGGCGTTTGTTATCACGCGCATGTTTGGGTGGGCGAGTACTTTTTCAACGGTGATGGCGTCAGCTTTAAACGTGTCGTGTCGGTGAATCAGTGTCACTGACTTACAGTACGCTAAAAGTTGCGCTGCACTTTCAAAGCCAGCGTTACCGCCTCCAATTACAACAACGTCAGTACCAGAAAACATGGGTCCATCACAACTGGCACAGTAGGTTACCCCTTTGTGTTCAAATTCGGCGGCTCCAGGTACATCGAGCTGGCGACGACCTGAACCACTAGCGATTAAAATCGCGCGCGCGTGGTGTTTGGTGTCGTCACTTACTGTTGCTTCAAATGTACCATCAGGAAGTTTTGTTAACCCGGTTGCAGTTTTGCTTGAGAGAATAGTTAGTGTGTCTGAAGCGTATGATTCGAGGTGAGTACGTAGGTCTTCAGCCAACTTATTG
>JAZKIJ010000041.1:0-15509 GCA_040384905.1 Patescibacteria group bacterium | reverse complement strand
GATACTGAATTAACTGACAAACAAAAAAATGCTTTGGCGCGCGATTTTGAAGATGCCGCTATTGAAGTCCTATTAAAGAAAACCAAAAAAGCGATTGATTACCATAACGCTAAGACCCTTATCATTGGTGGTGGAGTGAGTGCGAACAACTACCTACGTCAAACATTTACCGAATCACTTTTGGCGTCACACCCGGATGTAGAGATTTATCTGCCCCACCGTAACCTCTCTACCGACAACAGCGTCATGATTGCCTTGGCCGGCCACGCCCAACTCACCACCTCCCGCTCCGCCGGCGCCGTAGCCTACATTACCGCCTCCGGTAATCGCTCGTTGTAAAATTACACCACACTTTTTCCAAGGAGGAGGCAAGGGCTCCTCCTTTTAAGTACGAGGTTAAACCTCGTACTTTTTCTTTTCGAGCCTTGTTTTTCATGATACTCTAGCAATACTATGAGCGAGCAAAATAATTCGGTAACTACCAGCACCCCTGAGATATTCCTTAAACCCTATAACCCTATAGAGCACGAGGCATCAATTTATAAAATGTGGGAGGAATCAGGGTATTTTAATCCTGATAATTTACCTGGAGAACGAACCGAGCCGTTCTCTATTGTAATGCCACCACCTAACGCCAACGGGTCGCTTCATGCGGGACACGCGTTATTTGTGACAGTACAAGATATTATGATGCGCTTTAAACGGATGCAGGGATATAAGGCACTGTGGTTACCGGGCGCCGACCATGCTGGATTTGAGACACAAGTAGTATATGAAAAGAAACTTGAGAAAGAAGGCCGGTCACGATTTGGCATGGATCCAAAAGAACTCTACGGAGAGATCATGGATTTTACCCTCACCAATAAATCGTTTATGGAAAATCAAATCCGTGAACTCGGTGCGTCATGTGATTGGTCTCGTTCCCTCTTTACCTTAGACGAACGGGTGATTAAAACCGTAAACCAAACATTTAAACAACTTGAAACTGATAACTTATTGTATCGTGGAGCCCGTATTGTTAACTGGTGTTCCAAGCACCAGACTTCCCTCTCAAATCTTGAGACTGAACACATTGAACGTAAAGATAAATTTTACTACTTCCAATACGGACCGTTTGTGATTGGTACCGCCAGGCCGGAAACTAAATTTGGTGATAAATACGTGGTCATGCATCCAAACGACACCCGCTATGCTGAATTTACGCACGGCCAACAAATTGAAGTTGAATGGATTAACGGACCAATTACGGCGACCGTGATTAAAGACGAAGCCAGTGATCCAGAAATGGGATCGGGAGTGATGACGATTACGCCGTGGCACTCGGGAGTAGACTTTGAAATTGCAAAACGTCACAACCTCGACTATGAGCAAATCATTAACTGGCAAGGAAAGCTCCTTCCGATTGCGCAAGAATTTGCCGGACTCTCAATCAAAGATGCCCGGGAAAAGATTGTCGAGAAACTGCAGAGTAAGGGGTTGGTTGTAAAAATTGATGAAGAGTACGTTCACTCAGTACCTTGCTGTTATAAATGTGACCGCGAGATTGAACCACAAATTCGCGAACAGTGGTTTGTTAAAACAAAACCACTCGCTGAAAAGGCGCTGGCGGCAGTTGATAGTCAAGAACTTACGTTTACTACTGATCGTGATGAACGGGTATTTCGTGACTGGATGGAAAAAATTGAGGACTGGAATATTTCCCGTCAAGTGGTGTGGGGAATTCCGATTCCGGCAAAAGTCTGTACCGAGTGTGGTCACGGTATGGTTGATTTAGAAAATATGATAACAACCTGTACCAAGTGCAACGGCGCTGTGGTGCACGACCCCGATACGTTTGATACCTGGTTTAGTAGTGGACAGTGGCCACTCGCGACTACCGACTACCCTAATGGTAATGATTTCAAAACCTACTACCCCACGAGTGTTATGGAAACTGGGAAAGACATCATCTTTTTCTGGGTAGCCCGGATGGTAATGCTAGGAATTTATCGTACTGGAAAGACTCCGTTTAAAACAGTGTACCTCCACGGGATGGTGCGTGATAAACACGGTAAAAAAATGAGTAAGAGTAAGGGGAACGTGATTGCTCCAAGCGAGATTCAAGAAAAATATGGTACTGACGCGTTGCGTATGGGGCTGATGGTAAACAATGCTCCGGGTACTGACATGAACCTCGATCCCGATAAAGTAAATGCCTATAAAAAGTTTGCCAACAAACTGTGGAATATTACGCGCTTTGTTTTGGATAACACTCACGACTATGTGCCAGGTATACCGCATACTGAATCAGATACTGCGTTTGAAAAAGAATTTTTGTATCCAGCGATTGTTGAAATCACTGCCAATATGGAAAATAATCGTTTTGATTTAGCGTCAGAAAAAATTTACCATTTCATTTGGGATCATTTCGCCAGCCAAGTCATCGAAGAATCTAAACCCCTCCTTGAACAAGGTGGTGCTATTCGTGCCTCACGACAACGTCTGCTCGCGCATTATTTAGTTACCTCAGTAAAATTACTGCATCCCTATATGCCCTTTGTGACCGAAACAATCTGGCAAGAACTACCCGAAGAAATCAAAGATGCCGACATGCTTATGGTAGCTCCGTGGCCCACAGTCTAAGCATTCCCTCTCCCCACAACATTTTGCGTTACAGATTTACTTCATAACCCCTCTGCTACAATAGAATCATCAGAAATGAGTACAGTGCTAGGAGTGTAGGATCAGTGTAGCGGTCCAGCGATTTTCCTTAGGAGGAAAAATCGGGACAGAAATTCAGAATTGTCGCTACGCTCTGTTCTTCATTCCACAACGCAATGTGCCATTTATGGTGATTCTATTATGGAAAGTATTAATTTTTCGATAGCCTTCCTCTGCGGTCTCATCCCCGCGCTTTTTTGGTTGTGGTTTTGGCTGCGTGAAGATAAAGCCAAGCCTGAACCTTTATTGTTGATTGCCATTACCTTTATTGCCGGCATGGCTGTGGTACCCCTTGCATTACCTCTGCAAAAACTTGCTATTGATATGTACCACGGCACTGAACTGGTGCTGGTCTGGGTCGTTATTGAAGAAGTTCTTAAATACGCCGTGGCGTTAGTGATTATTCTCTGGAATCGCGCCGTTGATGAACCAATTGATATGGTTATATACATGGTGACGCTCGCTTTAGGGTTTGCAGCGTTAGAAAATGCGCTGTTTGTCCTTAATCCACTTGCTGTGGGTGACTATCTCAACTCGGCCTTAACGGGTTCATTTAGGTTTTTAGGCGCTACACTCTTACATGTTCTTGCTTCAGGAACCGTGGGTGTATTCCTCGCCTTTACCTTTTATAAAAGTACGGCGGTTAAATTAGTGTCTGGATGCCTTGGGTTATGCCTGGCTATCGTGTTGCATGCTCTCTTTAACTTTTTTATAATGAATGCAAGTGGAGAAACCATCCTCGTGGTATTTCTCTTCGTCTGGTTCGGAATTATTATCTTGTTTTTGCTTTTTGAAAAAATTAAACTGATTCAAAAACGCTTGACCTATTAACACACATTATGAAAAAACCCTCTTTCTTAGAACGTCTCACCGGTGCGCAAAACGCAAGCGAATATGATCGTATACTTGATGACGAACATGAATTTGGATCAGATGACCGCAAACAAGAAACCTACCACGACGACGATACTGAATCCTGGCAAGATGATGCACACGACGCGGGCACTCCTCAAGAGGGAGAGCTCCCCGTTGATATGTACCAAACCAGTGACGCTATTGTTATTCGCGCGTTAGTAGCGGGAGTAAGCCCTAACGACCTAGATATCGCAATTACTCGCGATATGGTAACTATCCGTGGTATGCGTGAAGAATACCAAGAATCTTCAGATGATAGTTACTTCCACCGCGAATTATTCTGGGGTTCGTTCTCTCGCACGCTCCTTCTCCCTGAAGAAGTCATCATTGACGAAGCCGATGCCCAGGAGAAACACGGCATGTTGGAAATTCGTTTGCCTAAACTTGATAAGAATCGCAGTACGCAGCTGCGAGTAAAATCACAAGTCCATAAGGCGTAAAGAATATTCAATAGAGAAAAGTGAATAGTAAAAGATAAAGGCGGTTCCAATTGGAACCGCCTTTTGATTGTGTTCATCACCAAATCCTGTCGGACGGTAGAAGAGCCATATAGTTTGCAGGAACAGTGATTAACAACTGCCGCTTCTCACCCAAGAACTCTTCAGCGTACGTAATGGTGAGAATGTTATGAGAGGCTACGCACGAGCGGTAGTGATATCCTGTCTCACGAACCCAACGTCGCACACAGTCTTGTACAACAGCAAACTCTTCTAGCCGTTCGAGGGCTTCGGTGATAAGCGTCCCGAGTTCGCTGGTTTTGCCAGCATCGGGCGAGCTTTCTTTTTCTGACCCTGACGACCGAGCATCATGCACAAATTCGCATGTTTGCTCATTATTGAAAGAACGAGTACCATCCATTGATTCCTCCTTCATTGTGAATTATAACTCCTACTGATCTTTCCTAAAGCAGAAATCCGCCTCAGGAGGCGGATTTCAAGTAGACAGTAAAGTATCACTATCTTAAAATCCCCCGCCTAGTGCGGATGAGATTGAAAGCGAGCAGAAGCTACTCCAGGTCGTGATGGTTTTGGTCATTTTCATAGTGAGATTATTGTAGCAGATTGGGGTTTGGTGTCTAGAAGAAGTTGGGATTTGTTTTGAATCTCGGGCGGGCTCGGTCACCAGTCACTAACTATAATCATAGCTAGGCTCTGATTATAGTAAGTGCTGTCGACCCCGGCTCGGCTGTTTCGGCTCTGGGAAGAGCCAAAACATGCCTGTGCCTTTCGAGCCCGCCCCGGACGACGCGCAGGCGTCGTCCTCCCAAGCACATATGAAAAAACTCCCTTGAAGGAGTTTTTTCATATGTGCTTGGGGGCGGGCTCGAACCGCCGACCCCTTCCTCTTCAGGGAAATGCTCTACCAACTGAGCTACCCAAGCGTGCTGTGGCGGACTATGATGGCTTTGTAGCCTTCTTAGAACGTACCCGCCATTGTACCTGTTTCTTGATTTATTTCAACCAAATATCACAGTATGTACTACTGCTGTCCCTGATAGATTTTTAACGCTTCCTGGAGGAGTTCATAGTTACTCGTACTTTGGGTCTCAGTGCCTCCAAAATTGCTCATAAAGGCATTGTAGAGGTAATAGTAGGCAAAGAGTGGTAAGCCGAGCAATACCACGTACCAGGCGATTTTAAACCAAAATTGCCGAATCTCCCGCCGGTCAATTTTTTGCAGTAATTCGTGGTTAGCGAGCAATAATTCATGATTGGCCTTGGTAAGCTCGAGAATAGTTTCTGCCTCTTGTTTTTCCGGTAATTCTGGATTCATATCAGTACAGTATAGCAGAGGAAATTATGCTAAAATGCCCGCACTTGCCCACATAGCTCAATGGATAGAGCTACTCCGTCCTAAGGAGAGGATCCTGGTTCGATTCCGGGTGCGGGCACCAATTCGCAAAACAAAAAACACTTTTCTTAAAATAAAAGTGTTTTTTGTTTTAGAAAGCAAAGGTTTTTGCTTTCGGCGAATTGGTGAACCGCAACGATGTTTCTGTCCCTTTCCTAGGGACAGAAACCGCGAGGTGGGGTCGAGAACACTTAGTAGATTTGGAACGAAGTGAACAAATATACTTAGTGATTCGTGACCATGTGCGCATGTTTTATAATCACTCGCGACCTTATAAACAAAAAATCTTAGAGTACTACACTCTAAGATTTTTAAGTTAATAAAAATTAACTACGCTGCCAACAACTCTTTAACCTTTGCTTCGTCAAACCCTACTACAAGGTCATCACCAATCCGGATTACTGGTACACCCATTTGACCACTGAGGTCTACCATTTCGGCACGCTTATCCATATCACTGGCTACATCGTGCTCGGTAAAAGCAATATTATTTTCTGCAAAAAAATCCTTTGCCATGTGACAGAAGTGGCAGACGGGAGTGCTGTAGATGGTTACTGTTTTGTCCATAAAATTGTATTAACTAGTTAAGTTGCTATAGTATATCACTCACCAAAATTTGTACCAAGGTTTGTCGTCGACCGTCGGCGTCAGTGGTTCAATATCAGGCTTTTTTTCTTCATCTAGAATAATCACTACTTGTTCACCGGGTCTGGCGACATCAAAGTTACGACGCATCTCGGCTTCAATTCCCCGTTCGTTACTTAAATACTCCACTTTCTTTTCTAGTTCGGCTCGTCTATCCTCTAGTTGTTGTAATTGGACCGCTGCTTCCATCCGTCTAGCGACCATATCCTGCTCTATTGAGTAGCGTTGATACACAACCGACATCATAAACAGGATAATAATAGCTAATATTCCTAACGCTAACGGAGAATGGAGCCAGGCACGCAGGGTACGCTTTTGGTAAAATTGCAGCATATGGTAATATTGTACCATCAATTTAATATATGAGTTTCCTATATCACAAAAACACCAAACGAGCGATAAAGTATGTCTGGATCGTAGTAGCATCATTGATAATCCTAAGTATGCTTTTTGCCTATTCAGGCGGCATGGGATAAATCGAACAAATTTTACTTCGTCTACTTTGTCGCGATGCAAGAAATAATAGTCATCGTATAGATATACGCCTCCCATTATTTCTCTTCCGCTTCGCGTATCCAAAGCAAAATATGTCCGATTTAAAAATTAAAATTTATTTAGAAAAACAAAACCAGTCACGTGTGTGACTGGTTTTGTTTTTTCTCTATTAAATCAAAAGTTATTTATTTTGAGATGGATGCGCGACGGAGGAGAAAAATATGTTGAGCCGTATTTTTATACGGTGAAATATATTTTTTGAACGACAACAAAGCAGACACTCAAAATTAGTCCGATTTTAGCATTTTCATGAAGACCTCGGGTGATATGTTGACCCTTGACTTGCCCAGCTCCAACGCCTTTTTCTTTCCTTTCTTTTGCTTGTCGAGAAGCTTCATTTTTCGGGTAATGTCTCCCCCGTAGAGATACCCCGTTACGTCTTTACGTAACGCAGACAGTGAACGTGAAGCGATAATTTTACCCCGTACTTTGGCTTGAATTTTGGTAGTGAACTGACTGCGAGGCAGATTGTCATACAATTTATCAACCGTGGCCCGAGCATCAAATTCCGCTCTTCGTTCCCCTACCACGCGGGAAAAAGCCGTAATGAGTTCTTCAGCCACGAGCACATCTAACCGAACAACGGACGCCGGACGCATCTCGGCAATTTCGTACGAGAGTGACGCATAACCACTACTGGCGTTTTTTAATTTATCAAAAAAGTTCCGCATTAATTCTCGCAACGGCATTTCTACCGTGACTAAGTTACGACCATCCGTTAAAACTTCCGTTTCCAAAATACCGGCTTCATGATCAAACAGTAAGGTCATAATGTTACCGACGTGTTCCGGTGGAGAAATAATTTGTCCCAAAATCCACGGTTCACGAACCGTCACTTTTTCACCATGATCAGGAAATCGTGACGCGGCGTAAATTGATTCTACTGTTCCGTCGTCATAGGTAATTTCGTAGGCAATGGATGGGGCGGTAATAATAATCTCGAGTGAAAACTCTCGACGCAGTCGTTCGGTCACAATTTCAAGGTGTAGCATCCCCAGGAAACCACAACGAAAGCCGCGACCTAATACGCCCGAGGATTCTTCTTCGTAGGATAATGACGAGTCAGAAAGTTTTAACCGATCGAGCGCTTGGCGTAAAATCGTAAAATCATCCTGACTATCAGGAAAAATTGAAGCCCATACCACCGGTCGCGCCGGTGCGTATCCAGCCAAAGGCGGCGCTGGTTTTTTAACCAGTGTCAGCGTATCTCCTACTGTTGCAACACCCGGCTCTTTAATTCCAGTAACGATGTAGCCAATTTCACCGGCTGAGATACTATCGCACGGAACTTCACTCGGAGTCACCATTCCGACTTCTAAGACGGTGAAGCTTTTACCGCCGGCCACAAAACATAGTTGGTCGCCTTTTCGTACTTCACCATCAAATACCCGCATAAACACAATTACCCCGCGGTGATTGGAATAGGTAAAGTCAAAGATAAGTCCTCGGTAGGCATCAAGCTCGCTCGGACGTGGTGCAGGTATACGTTCACAAATCGCTTCAAGTAATTCGGGCACACCAGCTCCGGTTTTTCCTGATACCAACAAAATGTCTTCCCGTTTGCAACCCAAGAGCGCAATAACTGAGTCACCAATTTCAGTCGGGCGCGAATGACCCATATCGGTCTTTGTAAGGACGGGGATAATCGTCAAGCCCTGTTCTTTGGCCATTTGGAGCGTGGTCAGAGTTTGAGCTTGAATACCCTGGGTACTATCAATTAAAAGCAGTACTCCTTCTACCGCTTTTAGCGCCCGCGATACTTCGTAAGAAAAATCGATGTGACCAGGAGTGTCAATCAGATTTAATTGATACTCAACGCCCCCGTGCACATATTTCATACGCACCGGTTGCATTTTAATGGTAATCCCCCGCTCACGTTCAAGTTCCATCGAATCAAGCACCTGAGCCTGCATTTTACGCGCTTCAACCGTACGCGTGGTTTCAAGCATACGATCAGCCAAGGTCGACTTACCGTGGTCGATGTGCGCAATAATACTAAAGTTCCGAATCGGTGTATTCATAGAGAGAATTTTGCTAAGAATACCCGAAAAACCCTCAAATTACTAGTACTTTCTACTTTTATAAAAATATCTTTCGCCTATTACTAAAACGCTTTAAAATGCTTTAGATACAAGGCGGGCAAGGAAAATTTTGTGAGCCGTACATTGGTACGGTGAATAAAATTTTGCCGCAGTCCCAACGCAGTAGATGAAGTATTTTTAAGAGTTTTAGAGGAGATCGGGTTGTGGAGTGACTATTTCACTCTTAATCACCTTCCGCTTAAACGCCATGTAAATTTCATGCATCTCTGGAGAACCCATTAGCCGATACGCTAGGATTACGCCAAAGAGACCAAACACTCCTGCTACACTACCCTGTATCAAAATACCAACAAAGGTTTCTTGATTTACCCCTTCAACGATAAAAATCAATGTGGCGTACGCAAACAATCCTCCGGTCAGCGAAGCCGTTATCGCTACCATAAACGGCTTCCCCAGCGTGCGAAGCTGAATCCCAAACGTTCGTCCGGCAAAAATTAGCATGAGAATAACTTCGATAATTACTCCCAGAGCGTACCCTAACGGCAACATCAATACTTCTGAACCGACGACATTCTCAAGTCGAAAGAGCGAAGTGAAAAATACTTGCGCCGTTGGCGAAAATTGGAACCATGTATAAAGACCATACGCAAACGCTCCAGAAAATACCGTCCCCACCAGGGTCACGATGAGCGGTAGTCGGGTAAATCCTCCGGCATAAAATGCGCGCACAACGAGGAGTAAGATACTTTGCGCCAACAAAGAGACAACAAATATTGCTAACGCTGCTGCCGTCAGTCGCGTGTCAGCCCAATCAAACGAACCACTACCCAATAACACCCGCACTAATTGAGCACGCAAAACAATCACCAAGACCACAACCGGAGTAGACCAAAAAATAACGTGCCGCAAAGCGGTAAGTACGTACGTATTGAATTCAGTTTGTTTTTTATCGGCTAGCAATGACGCTAACGTAGGAAACGCTGCCACTGAATAACTCATCCCGATAATAGCCAAGGGTACCGACTGTAAGTTAAAGGCAAACTGCAGTACGGCCACCGACCCGACAGTCATAGTGGTAGCCATCATCACGAGCACTAGTAATAAAATTTGACTGAGCGACAACGTCACCGCTCGAGGAATAGCCACCCGCGCAATGTCGCGGATAGTTTTAAAATCAATTGATCGAGTAAAGTTAAACCGTAAATCGCTAGTTGAAACAAGGGGTAATTGAATTAAACAATGAAGAAACGCTCCGAGCACAACTCCATACGCTAAACCGGCAATCCCAAACGTGGGGTATAAAATTGCGGCTCCAATAATAATTCCGATGTTATATAACAGTGGCGATAAGGCGTAGATAATAAAGCGATGTCCCATTTGTGTCACCACTCCAAGCAAACTCGAGATTCCAAGCAGGAGTGGTTGTAATAGTAAAATCCGCAAGAGTAATACCGCCTCCGTCTGTGCCTCAACAGAGAACCCCGGGAAAATATAACTGGCAAAAAATGGTGCGGCAATAAATGTAACCCCGGCAATTACCGTGTACCCAAATAAAAAGAGGCTGAACATTTGACTGAGGACTGCTTGTGCTGCTTCATCACTCTTAGTTTTTGCTTTGGTAACAAAGGGTAACAATACATACACCGACAAGACAGACGCAAACAAGACAAACAATAAATCCGGTATCCGAAACGCCGCGTAGTACACATCAAGTTCACTGCCCGCTCCAAATTGATGCGCTAAAATTCTATCCCGTACAATCGCTAACACTTGAGACGCGAGCGCAAATAACGCGAGAATATAGGCTGCCTGGTGCAGACCTCGAATTTCTCGATAAAATAAATTAAGTACTCGCGTAACCATATTCTACCTATGGTTGTGTGCTGGTGGCAGTGGTTTGCGCCCCATCACCCGAACGTTGGGTAGTCGGAGTGTTGACTGGAGTGAGGAGTGGTGTTTCAGGGACTTCGCTGGTTGTGGTCACGTCGTTCGTGGTAGTAACTGGTGAACCTTCAGGCAAGTTAGCGTTAGGTGCAAATTCACCCAGTGGTAACGTTCCGGAATTAATTTTATCAATCACTGAGTTTACCGCGGTGTTTTCTGGATTTAGATCACGAATGATTTGTAATTGTTCTAGGGCAGCCTCTTTATTGCCTTTAATTAAATACTGCTCTGCGAGGAAGTACCGGGCATTGGCGTAACTCGGGTTAAGGGTGATAGCGGCGGTAAAGGCTGCAATGGCGGCATCGGTATTTTTTACCGCACCGTGTAAGACACCAAGCTGGTAGTATCTCCCGGGGTTATTGGCTTCCAGTGAAATAATTGATTCTGTAGTTCTAATAGCGGTCGGAATATCACCAGCAGCAATATCAAGTTGTGAAAGCAAGTACAGCGCATCGGTAAAATTTGGTTTAAGATCAAGCGATAATTGAGCCAGTCGTCTCGCCTCGCTCGCATTTCCACTGCGTGCTGTCATAACAGCTTTTTGCAAAACATAGTATGGACTACGCGGATCAAGTGCTTCGGCCCGCGCGTAGCTTTCAAACGCACGATCTTGCGCCCCTTCAATGTTAAGCAATGATAACCCACCATAAATATCTCCAAGCATTTGCCAATTACGAGCATCGGTAGGTTTAAGTGCAATCGCTTGAGCACTGGCGTTTAAGGCTGCTGAAATAGCATTTTGAAACTGTTGTTGCTGCTCAGCTGTCGGTTCCGTTAATGACAAGAGCTGATTGAGGTAACTCAGTTGGTAGTTCGCTAAACTTCGAGCATAGGTATCGGTTGGGTAAAACGAGTATGCGAGCGCAATCCGTTCTGACACGACTGAGACCGGATCTACCGTGTCCGCCGTTATGTACATAGGAGCGGTAGAAAAAATATACGCAGCCGTTGCTTGATTGGTAGCACCATAACCCGTAGCAAAAATGCCAATGATGATAATCATCACCGAGGCTATCAGAACAAAACCGGTTTTACTGTTACTTAATAAATGCAGTGATTTTTGCGCACTAGGGACGAGAGCTTGTTTGGCTACAATCAGCGTACCCGTACACACAGCGCCCAAGAGTAACAAGGTCGGTCCTGGCACGTAGAAGAATGAAAGTGCCCAGACATACAATCCGCCTACAAAGGAAATCGTGCCCATAAAAAACCAAAATGTATCAGTTGCCACACTAGAAAGCAGCGCTTTAAATCCGGTATAGATAAACAGACCAAGGAACACAAACCAAGCCAGTACACCAAGAATACCGGTTGTTACAAACCAACTCGAGATATATCCTCCCCCGGCATTAAACGGCGTACTCCAGAAAATCGTACTGTTAATAGATGGGTCTTTATAGAGATTCCAAGCTTCAGTAAATCGATTGGGACCAAAACCAGTAACGGCATTTTCACCATACGCTTGACGCAAGACGTCGGTAGTAGCAGATAACGAAGGTCGAATTTCAATAAAATTTATTCCGGTTTTGTTCGAGATAGCACTTCCAATCGTGCCGGCTCCCACTAAGAAAATAGCTGACACTAAGAATACCATTCCAATTAATGACACTGGTCCGAGCGGTAACGGTTGGTGATTCACCGTAGTGCTCGCTTGACTGCCAAAACGATCTTTCGTTAACACGTACATCAAGAGCAATAAACTAAAAAGCGCAATCATCATCCATACAAAATAGAAATTCACACACGCAAGCACAACAAGAGACAACCCAAGCAACATACCAACTGCAATCAATCCTCGTTTAGGCAACTCTAGCTGTGCCAAGGCTACCAAGGCCATCATTACCAAACAGCCGATAAATAAACCTAGATCATTAAACGAACCAATCATGGTATCCGTAACATTTTGCAAGGTTGCAAACGTTAAAAATTCTGGACCCAGTACTACGCGAGCCAAAAATAGTAACGAGACTACAATGGCACTAGCAGCAAACGACGAGTACACCAACATCGTTGTTCGTTTAGTATTAGCGACACTCTGAGTCAAGCTCATCACAAGACCCAGTAAGGCCAAGAATCCCACCGTATGGATTTCTAACGCATCTCCAAAGAGAGCAGCGGTGAAATTCGGTGCGAAAAAGGCGGAGAGCAAACTAGCTGCTACTATCATCCACCAAGCAACCAGCAAAGGAGATTGCCTCACTCCAATTGAGCCATGTCGCAAAATTACAAGCGCCATAAACAGTAACGCCAAGAGAGATCCAAAAAGCACAAAGTATATTTTTGGAAATAACGCTAACCCACCCATGCCAGGAATAAAAAATAAAGGCATCAGTACCAACGTCACCACAAAAATAATCTGACTTGCTTTACGTAGCAAACGACCAACTTGATCGGGCTTGGCGGGCAATTTAGGCACAAAGGTGGCTGTCTCCATAGGCAAAAGAATAAACAAATAAACGGTTACCTATAAATATACCATATACAAAAAGCACTCAACCAAAAGGCGAGTGTTTTTGTGCATATAAGCCGGATTCTGTCACAAAACTTTCGTTTTGCGGATAATCATATACCTAGGATGTCTGTTACCAGCCACCTCATGCGGCTCTCAGTCGAGGGCACAAACAATATGGATATACTGTCTTTGCCCTCGACTGCGCGGCCTTGCACACGGGTAAGAATTTAGCCGTTTCACCTCAATAGTTACCTATCAAGCTATTCCTCAGTAAACCGAGGAATTCCGTCACTTTCGATCAGGACGTCTCTGCTCGCATCTCGTACAATGCTAAATAAATCTAGCATCATAGACGGGCGTTACCCGCTACCTGGCTCCGCACACGTTTGTGTACGGGTGTGTCCGGACTTTCCTCCCCTACCCTTACGGATTAGAGGCGATTACCATGCGTACATATTATGCAATAATTATACCAAAATTGCAATTTATTACTGTTCTAACAAAATTTGGGTCATCCCTACCACTGCCCCGACGCCAATATTATTTTCTTGTGCAAAACCAGCTTTAGTTTCAATCACATATTTTGCTGGGGCGGGCGGTACAAAAGATTCCGGATACGAATCAGGTGAGGCAAACTCAACCACATGCACCACCCTTCCACTTTCATTTACCCAAAATATATCAATCGGGTAATTCATATCTTTCATCCAGAAACTCCACGGTTGTTCTGTCTCAAAAATAAAGAACTTCGCAATGCCCGCGGGAATATACGGCGTATCAGATAATCCCTGGGCCCGCTCTCTATCGGTATCGGCTATTGACGCCTGTAGTGAAATCCCCCCAATAATAAAAGGCGTTAAGGGTGCATACCATTTTGCTATCACTGCTTCTAGATTTGGTTCTGTCCCATTAATAGCATTCATAATCGTTTGGCTAGTAGTTGCAACTTCAACGTTTACATCTGATCCCGACCATTGTGGTTGCGCAAAGAGAATATAGCTTCCAAAGATAATTATCACTACACATACCCCTGCCACTAATCCTAATTTTTTTGTCATACCTTACTGAAACCATCCGTACACAAAGACTGTCGCTACCGATACCGCTGCACCTAAAATTGTACCCCACACCATATCGACAATCGTGACTGACAATGGCCACCCCTTAAGCGTTGCTAGATTTGTAAGATCGTACGTAGCGTAGGTAAAGAAACCAAACAGACCTCCCAATACAGCCGCTGTTACCAGTGAGTTTTTAAGTACCGCCGGATAAATCGCAAAAAACGTTAGACCAATGAGGAATACTAAATAAAAAATAATAGCGGCTGTCCAATTAATATCCCCCATCAATCCCGCCAGTTGGGTTTTATAAAAATTACTAGCAACCAACCCCAACCACACCATATCAATCGCAAAAAACACCGGCACGCTAATTGCGTACAATGTCAAAAATGTTTGAATATTCATGCCTACAGTATAACAAACAGCGGCGAGTATGGCTCGCCGCTGTTTCTTATTTTTAATAATTAGTAGTCAACAGGACGTTCAAAAACGAGTGCAGTTCTAGGCGCTCAAAAAAAATGATGCGAGGCGTACATTAGTACGGTGAGTATCATTTTTTGCAGAGCAACAACGAAATGCGCCGGTTTTGAATGTTTTACTTAGTTTTTACTGACTCAAGTAAAGCTGCCATACTAGCTATATCCTTACTACCTCCCGACCCGGCGTCGATAATAATGGTATTACCATGACTCGCTGCGCTCGTAATCGTATCAAGTCGATTGGTATCAGTGAGAAATTGAATTGCCACTTGATTATCCAGGCCAGCTTTTTTCATAGTTTCCATCGCTTCTTCAAGACCACGTGCTATGGCTGTTCGCATTTGCGCCATCCCCTCTCCTTGGAGTTTTTTACTTTCAGCTTCGGCTTGAGCGGCTCCGACTAATTTAATCCGCGCTGCTTCAGCTTCATTTCGAGCCGCCTCCATCAAACGTTTACTTGCGATTACTTTGTTAAACGCATCGCGCACTTCAACACTTGGTTGCGGCTCATCAACCAGTACGTTTTCGATACTGTATCCAAATCGGGCAAATTGTTCTGAGAGCGCGGTTTGCACTTGTGACTCTACAGCGTCACGGTTGGCATAGAGTTCCGTCATCTCCATTTGTTTTTCAGGAGATTCTAATTCGTAATGTGCTTTGACAGCACCAACCGCATCATCACTAGCCTTGTATTGTACTTTTACCGGGAGCATCATAAAGGCATTGTCACTGGTTTTCACGGACACGTCTGCATGAATTTCTTGTAGTTGTAAATTAACCCGCGCAACGATCGTAGTAATCGGCCACGGAAGCTTAACGTGCAAACCAGGAAACACAGCGTGCGTGTGGGGACGACCAAATGTTT
>JAZKIJ010000040.1:5595-18410 GCA_040384905.1 Patescibacteria group bacterium | reverse complement strand
CCTTTCTAGGGACAGAAACCGCGAGGTGGGTGAGAAATGGGATGGGACCCATTTCTCAAGACCTTGCCTGCTATTTTGTAAAAATAGTGACAAGGTGTACAGAATTCTTAGAATTCGAGAACACTTAGTAGATTTTGAACGTAGTGAACAAATATACTTAGTGATTCGTGACCAAATAGCTTAATAAATTGAAGACTCCGTTTTTATTTATTGCTCTCACCGCTACAACGCTAGCACCGATTCAGATTCATCTACATCACCCTCCTCAATTTGGGGGTCTGAGACCACAGCAGGAACCGGAAGGGTCGCAGTTTCTACTTCACTCTCAATTTCGGAAGTAGTACTCGCGGTTACTGTTTCCACGGGAGCAACACGGGTTCCTAAAATTTCTGAAAACTTAGCTTGTTTGGCCTCAAAAATTAAAATAGCTTCAGCAATTGTTGCGGCTTGGTACGGCACAACCGGCTCACTTACTGAAAGTGGTATAGAAACAGTTTCTAAGTACTGAGTATAGATATGTAAGCAAAACCAAGAACCCAGTACCACAATTAATGTTGCAATTCCCAACCCCCTAAACCATTCTCGACTCGGGTGCATTATTTGTGGATCGGCAATACCTTTATCACGACGAATGATATGCGTAACCATTTTTGAAATATCTCTAGATTCAATCATATTGCAACGTTAATTTTAACGTACTATCAGCCTTCCAGATGGTGGCATCTACATTTGTGAAGGATAACTCCGTAATGGTATTTTGGTACGGAATGTTTTCTAAGAGTGAAATAAATTCTTGGACGGATGATTTTGTACCCGTAAAATCAAACCCAATAACCAGCACTGCTTTAAAGGCTACCCCTGCTGTATCTACACCAGCAGGCATGGTCGCAAGTTCATTAGTATTTAACTTCACTCCCAATACCGCCGCATTTTTTTCCATATCACTAATAAAGGAAATGATATTTTTTTCTTCAATAAAATAACTATCAATCGCGGCTCGGTCATCTTCTGTCGAAGCCAGCAGTCCTTGTACTTTTGTATACGACGCTTCTTTGGCAGCATATTCAGCAATGGCCCGCTTGGCTTCATCAAAGTGTACCCCTTGCCTATTAACCATATACCACATAGAAACAAATATTCCCGCTACTACCAAAAAGCATAAACATGCTAGCGCTAGGTAGGTGTGTGATTTTTTACTCATAGTGTAGAGGTGGCAAAAGAAATATTCATGGTAAACAATAAATCTTTATCTTTAATTAAATTGGAAATCGGAAGATCAACGGCACTAAATCGTTCATCACTACTGACCCCATCACGAAACACTGCCAGATCTTGTCGCGTTGAGGCAATCCCGGAGAGCGTAATTTTCCCTGCCGTCGCTAAATTAGTAAATTGAAAGTTAGTAAGCGAAACTCTTGGACCAGCTAAAGTGATGAGAGTATTAATAACTTCTGAAGGCGCGGATGACGTGGCCCGCTCTAGTAGTAAGGTTGCTTGAGTGTTAGCCGTAATTAATTCGGTAGCCGTAACATCATATTGCGAAACTCGAGCTTGTCCGGCTTGGGCAGTTTGTTCAAGAACACTAATTTCACTTCGTAAGGCCACAAAGGTAGGCAGGAGAAAAACAGCCAAGATACCAAATGCGGCACTAAAAAGTAACAACCACACCGTGAGCACACGTTTGATATATTCGCCTTTAATACTTTTTTTGGCCGCTGGAGGAATAAGGTTAATCATAGCTATACCGTCTTTTTAAGCGCCAAACCAATCGCAGTGGCGTATCCGTAGGAATGTCGTAAATCAATTGGCGGAATGACATCATGCACTGAAAAGGCATTTTGCCAGACGTCAGCCCGCACGGTTTTAATGTTTAACACTTCTGAAAAATATTCCGGCAGCCCTTTTAAATTAACACTTCCCCCACACAACGTAATTGACTGAATTCTACGCTCTTTCTGTTTATAATCAGCAGCATGCCAATATTGAATTCGCGATTCAATTTCATCTTTGATTACGGATATGGTGGAAATAAGAGCATCGTAACAAATAGTGTCATTCACCCCTTTTATTAAGCCCTGATTATTTTTAATATCAGTCAATTCACTTTCTGTCAGATCACCCATTTCTTTTCGTAAAATTTCTGAAAGTTGATTCCCTCCAAAATCAATCGTCGAGGTATACATAAGCACTCCATTAAACACAATCCCGATGCCTGTTCTCGTTTTTCCAAAATCAACCAGCATATGGGCTCCCGGCAATCCTTCAGGCAACACCGACGTAACCATGGCCTGGGCTTCAACCTCAAACGACACCGGGATGAGCTTAGCGGCAATACACGCATCGTAGTAATTTAAAATTGTTTCCCGGGCATACGCTACTACTACAATCCGCATTACCTTATCAGTAGTATCGTGCTCTAAAATATCATAGTCAAAAAAAGCTTCTCGAGCTGGAATAGGTACGTTTTCTTCAAGCCGAAATTCTAACAAACCTCGAATTTCTTTTGCGGGGGTCGAACGTTTGATTTCAGTTTCAAACAAATACGCTTTTTCCTCAGGGAGTGAAACCCTGACGTATTCAGCTTTAGTAATTTCTTTAAATTGTTGCAGGACCTCAGTTAATTTTTTTTGATCAGACACTTGTCCACGTTTTAACACACCTTCTGGAATATCTAGCTCCCCCCAAGCTTGGAGCTTATGTTTAGCTACGAGGTGCCCACTTTCGGAGAATTTTATATATTTAAGTGACGTATCGGAAATATCTACACCAACACTCTCCATCAATAGATATGATGGAGGTGGAAGGATGTGCTCAAATAAAGAACGTACATTCATTAAAACTATTATACGCTGTAGGGAGCAAAAAATTTGCCCACAACCCACACCATTGAACTTACTGCTCGCAGAGAATTGTAACTTTATTTCACCCGAGCACCGGCAGGTAACGGTTGTGTTAGGGTAAGTAGAGAAAATTCTGATTCGGTACTGGCAGCTAAAATCATACCCTGACTTTCTAACCCCGCAATAACTTTTGTTTCTAAATTAATGAGAAACGGTGTTTGCACCCCTACTAACATTTGCGGGTCAGCAAAATACTTTTTAATACCCGATAGAATTTGCCGTGGCGCTTCCTCCCCCACTTCCACCGTTAACTTTAAAAGTTTATTTGAATCCGGAACTTCTTCGACTGACAAAATTGTTCCAATAACAATCGTTAATTTAGCAAAATCATCGTAGGCAATAGTATCCATAGTGTTTATTTAGTTTTAGTAATATAGGCATCAAGTATTAAGGCAGCGGCCGATGCATCAGTTTGAGCATTTTTTCCTTGCAACTGAATGGCCGCTTGGGTAGTGTATTGTTCGGATTGTAAGTGAACGGGCAAACCTGTTTCAAGGGTTAAATCTAATATCAAAGACTCAACTTCAGCATGGACAGCGTTCGGTTTACCATCTCTATTAAGCGAGTGTCCAATGACAATCTCCCCTACTTTTTCTTTAAGAATAAGGTTGACTAATATTTTTAACAAATCGGATGTATTCGGGATAACACTGTGAGGAAAAGCCATCGAGCCCGACTCATCAGTGAGGGCTAAACCCAGTTTTTTCGTACCATAATCAATGCCTAGTTTTCGCATGAAGGTATTGTAGGGGATTTTAGTGGGGTTGGCAAAGCTCTCACCAGGAATCGTCCTGACGGTCACAAATTCGCTGACGCTCATAAGTGCCGCGGGACACAGCTCGCGGTTTTGGCATTAGGAATAGCCAAAACATCGCTCCGCTGTTCGATTCCTGGCCGAAACATGCATTAGCATGTTTCTTGAGATCGCGAACAAAAACGGCACCCTATACAGGGTGCTCGGTTTTGTACTCGTGCTCTCACCAGGAATCGAACCTGAATCGCCAATTCCGCAAACTGGCATTCTATCCATTAAACTATGAGAGCGGGTCGTTACTTCTTTAGTAGAAGTGACGCGATAGTAACACAAAGGTGAGGGGTTGTCACCTGGGCTTTTAAATTAAAAACCTAAAAATTCTAACAATTTATTGAAGAATGATTCTTCGATAAATTCTTCTTTTAAACGCTCTACAATAATGTCTTCAATATCATCAATATACTCTTCAGGAATAGGTAATACCAAGAGGGGCATGAAGTATTTTTTTGAGAGCACTAAGAGCTGGGGGCCACGGGGGTGATCTTCGTCAATGTGCCAGGAACGGAGGGTGGTGTACGGATAGAGCGCTTCATCTACTCTAATTCCACGTACCGACACTGAAAAGGTAATTATTTTAGGGCGTAAATTTGCCGCCACCGCGAGCACTCCCCCGCCAATACCACACAAAATAGCGAACAAAAGATTACCAAAAAAAATCACCGCAATTACAAGCGCTACGGTAATAATAGCCAACGCAAAAAACCAGTCCGCCCCTTTCGGGATATGGTAATGTTCTGGTGCTTCCCACGAGACACTGCGTGCCGTTTCCATAATCCAAATTGTAGCATGGCCCTGGTGTACAACTTATAGATTATTTGCTAGTATCTGTTGCTAACGAGGGTGCATTAATTGATTTTTCAATTATCATCCTCGCTACACAAGTACATAAACGGAGAGATGGCTGAGTGGTTGAAGGCGGCAGTCTTGAAAACTGTTAAGGGTGAAAGCTCTTCGGGAGTTCGAATCTCCCTCTCTCCGCATTTGAAAATAACACCCTTCTGGGTGTTATTTTCTTAGCGGAGAGAGAGTAACGTGCTACGGCACGTTACGTGGAGATTCGAAGACCTTGCCTACTATTTTGTGACGAAAGGAAACAAAATAGTGACAAGGTGTACTGAACATGTAATGTTAGAATCTCCCTCTCTCCAAATATATCGTTCTTTTACTCCTGCTCTACTGAATAGCGAACAACTACCCCCTTCTCAACTTCTGCAGTAATTCGGCCCGGTTGAAAATCCATAGTTACTGCTTGGCCTTCCCCATCAATCATGCCGATTCTAAAGTTTACGTTCTTGGTTTTAGCGTACAATTCAGCTTCCACAACTGTCATCCCAATTATTGCATCATGATTTGAGGATGGAGATGGAGGTACAGATTCAGATGGAATTTGTATTCCTTGGGTATCAGGCTCAGGCACACTCACTTCTGCGGTTTCCACAGAATATTCAGTCACCACTCCCGCTACCACCACCGCATTAATACGACCTTCACGTAAATCCATAGTGACTGGTTTTGGTTCTCCATCTTCTTGCACTACTCGAAATATAGTTCCGTCTCGTTCTGCTTTCTCATTGGCCTGAACTACGGTCATTCCTATATAGTCTGATGGAACACTCTGGGACATCTCAGACACATTTTCCCGATTAGTAGCCATCATGAATGCTCCAACAATGATAAGGACTAGAATAATTAAAGCCAGGGAAATATTTTGTTTAGACATATGTGTAATAATTATCTTATAAACCTAACGAATATTATTACACAAAAAATCCCCTAACGGGGATTTTTGACTACTTGGTGGTCGCTTTCTTAATTGCTGCTGAGAGTCTCGATTTCTTTCGTCCAGCAGTGTTGTCTTTAATAACACCTCGTTTTGCTGCCTTATCAATTGCTTTGTAAGCGGCTGGGAGCATTTTCTTTGCTTCCTCACCATTACCAGCGACAATCGCTTTCTTAATATCCTTTACTACATCGCGCATAGTGGCGGTAGTTCGAATATTATATACGCGCTTTCGGTCGCTACTGCGTACTGCTTTTTTTGCTCCTTTTGTAATTGCCATAAAATTTATCTAAGTAGCGCAACTGTACCGTATATTGCCAAATAAATCAACTCCTACCCCATACCCTTAATGGTGGTGTACAATACAGCCATTATGATACGGTTTATTGAGGGCACGGTAGCCAGCGTTTCTACCCACGGAGTAGTCATTTTAGTCGGTGGATTAGGCTATCACGTAACAACCACTAAAAAAACTGCACTCCTGCCTAACGACACAGTTGCTTTGCACACCTACCTGGCGGTTCGAGAAACGGCCCTTGATTTATACGGCTTTATTAGCGCAGTGGAACTAGAATGTTTCGAACTACTACTCACTATTCCCAAAATTGGCCCCAAATCAGCCATGCAAATCCTCGATCAAGCTGATGTCACCTTACTGATTGAAGCGATTAATCTTGAAGATCCGGCCCACCTTACTAAATTGTCGGGTATTAGTAAAAAAACAGCTGAAAAGATTGTTACTGAGCTTAAAGGCAAAGTTGAACTACTGCTGTTTGTCAGTAACTCCGTATCCCCTGAAGCCAACAGCGAAACGTACAACGACGCCTTTGATACCTTGTTGACCTTAGGATACAACCCACTTAATATTCGGAGAGTACTGGAAGAAATTGGTAGCGGTGAATCAACGAGCATGCTCGTGCGGAAAGCGCTGCAAAAACTATCATAAAAAAATACCCCACAGTGGGGTATTTTTTTATGATAGTTTTGAAGATTAATTACACCTCTTGCACTTGAGGAATAATCTCTACCGTCGCTTCCCCTGATACCGTAGTTGAACCATTATCACAACTGACAGTAAAGACTGATGTGCTGTCGATTGGTCGACTTGGTCGTGACCCAGTTTGAGTAGTGATTGGAATATTAATTCCTGGTCCGGTAAGGGTGCACGTGTAGCCGGGTGGAATTGGATTAGAAATTTGCCATGAAATATTAGTAAGTGTCAGCTTTCTCACTACTGTTGACTGAGCCGTAACAGTAATTGTTCCCGGTGTAGCGGTACTTGGATCGTAGCAAATCCCTCGCGCGCTATCCCAGGGAGCTGAGGCAGGGCAACCAGTCGGAGAACCAGGAGTAGTTGTGGTACTAGTACCACAACTAATTGATTTGCCGTTGGTGCGCAATAGATTGTTAGGCGTTCCGTTTATATCAATGGCATGAATAAAAATTCGGTGACTTCCCGTATTTCTAAATGAAGCTGGCAAAGGACAATTAAAGCCGTGATTACCAGGGATTCGTATAATTGCATTCACGTCAGGGCGAGATTGATTTGCCTGGCAACTTGTTACAAACCTTCCAACTCCTGCACGACCATCTTGATATACGTGCACCGAGATAGCAGCTCCGGCATTATCAGGATCATACGCCCACCCTTGCACGGTACAGTTACTAGAGTCAGCTACGTCAAAATATCCAGTTGCTGCTCTAGTAAAAGAGCCGGGTATTATACTTCCGTTAGGAGAAGTGGGTGTAGGGCTCCCTGATGAGCTATCATTACCTCCCCTGTCAGTAGAACGAACAGAAACACTTACCGTTCCGTTGCGATTAGTAGTTACCACCGCCTCCATATTAGTACCCATCGAAGATGGGTTACTATTCAAATTACGAGCAATTTCATTAGCTGTTGATCTACTGGCAGTGGTTGAGTGAGTACCTCCTTGAGTACAGCTAGTTCCACTACAGCCACCACTGGTACTACTACCACCACTACTGCCACTACCTCCCCCACCTGCTAAGGCAAGGGGAGAAATGAGCATACTTGCACCAAGACAAAGACTAATTGTAACAACTTTGAAAGTACCTGTTAATTTATTTTTTATCATAAATAATACTATTACTGGGAAGCCCAGCTACTAATCGACACAGAGCTCGTTGCCACCTCAGACAAAGGAACTGATGTGATCACTTTTGCGTTATCAATCTGGCGAATTTCCAAGGCATAGCTATTTGAATAGGTGTACGACATGTCTTCACTATTTAATTTAAAATTGTTCATTTTTTCAGCATTGGTAACATAAAACTTACTATCAGGAGATACAACCGGATTATAGTAAGTTGTGTCATCACTAATGAGTCTTCCCCTTTCTATTACAACTGGATTTCCAGATTCTTGTTTATAATCAAGGACTGCAATCATATTTAAATTCGGTTTAGTAAATATGACTTTTGATGAATCAGGAGCGACTGCAATATCATCTGCAGCATTAAGTGGAGCGTACGTTTCAAAAATTAACTGTGACGTACCAGAAGCAATATCATAAAGCATCAGTCCGCTTTCAGTTACATATAAAAGTTGCGTTCCATTATGTATCCATTCTGGCTGATTTCCCCCATCAAGTACTATGACGTTTTCTGAACTAAAATCATGAATGGCAACGTGCCAATGTTCTAATAATTGTGGCTCCTTGGCACTCACCCCCACTTCAGTCTGATAGGAATAGGCATAATAAGTACCATTTGGTGAAACTGATAAATCAGTAACCATATGTCCCGAAATATTAGGAAGATCAGAAAATTCCTTGGTCTGTAGATTTACTAAGTAAGGTTGATACGAATTGGTCGCCCCAAACTGATCTAGAGAGGTCACTCCAATTAAACTAGTGGTTGCATAGGGAGCCATGGAGGTAAAGTTTTGCTCCATAAGTAAATCAAATCTATTTTGAGCTACGATATATGTATACGGCATTGCCTCTGACTGACTTGTCGATGCAAAGACTGCGCTAAAATATATTTTCCCAGTGGGAGTTTGAGTGGCATTTATCGGAGAATCTAACCCCGCTGTGGAAATCTCCCCCACCTGCGCTACAGGACTTTGTATATTTCTATCATTTTGATAGTACGTATATCCCTGAACAATAAGGGCGCCTGCCATAACTACAATCAATATTATTATTAATACCTTAAAATAGCTTTTTTTCTCTGTTACAACTGGTTCCGAACCTTGAAAATTCATATATTATATTATGTCATTATCATGCCATTCATGTGAAAACCTTATCAACATGCCCTGCTATAATAAAAGTCCCCTAAAAAATTAGTGGGACTTTTTATATATAAACGTTTAGGAAAAGTATTTTACACTTCTTGTACCTGCGGAATAATTTCTACTGTCGCTTCACCAGAAACAGGCGTGCCTCCATTATTGCAACTGACAGTATAAACTGAAGTACTATCAATTGGTCGAGTTGTGCGTGTACCGTTTTGCGTAGTAATTGGAACGTTAATTCCTGGACCAGTAAGCGCACACGTGTAGCCAGCAGGAATTGCAGTAGACATATTCCATTCAATCACCGTGGTAGTAAGTTTACGCACCACATCAGACTCTGCAGTGACTGAAATAGTTAACGGAATCGGTGGTACCAATAACGGGTTGTAACAGACTCCTCGAGCACTATCCCACGGGGCTGACGTTGCACATCGTGCTGTCACCGTTATTTCTCGCAAGCGTGTTGTGCCATCAAGAGCATGAACCGTATTTGGCCCATAGGCAATTGGTTGTCGATTGTTAGTCACGGCAAGATTGGCATTAGGATATGAAGTACCCATGGTGATGTTTCTCACTTGAGGGGATAGGGCCCCGGCAAGATCCCAACTGAAGTTGGCGTTACAAGTAGATTGGTTTGCAGGAATAGTACAATCGCTCCCCGTTAAAACAACTCCTCCACCAGCGCTACACTCAATTCCATCCCACACCAATCCCGGTCCACAAATGTTTCCCAGTCCGTTACTAATTAACAGGGTATCCGTAACGGTTCTTCCCGTTGTTGTTTGACACGTAATAGTATAGAGATGCGACGTCGAAGCAACCGGCTCTATAATTTGCAAATCAAGATTATGACCCCCTCCGAGAAAACCAGAAACTGTCACGTTACTTGGTCTGTCAACCTGACCATTAAAATCTGAGACGGTCGCACCGTCATTTCTTCGCGTAGTGCCGGTACACGAGGCGACATTAATTAGTGTGCCCGTCCAATACAGTCCAACGTTAGTATAAGTACTACCCGGGCGCGTCCAATTAGTATCAGTAGCTAAGTCCCGATTCGTTAACCGGCGATCAATGGTAGTGTACCAAGAACTAAAAAATATAGGTGTTGGTCCACTAAGCAGATACGAACCGAGTTGCACCGATGGCACAATTACCGTAAAAGTCTCAGAGCGAGTGTTCGTGCTGGGAGTTCCTCGTTCCATAACACACCCTTCGGCACCATCACAAGCCTGGCCGGGAGCTTCAGCTTCAGTTACATCTACCGTGCTGTTAATGCCGTGAATGCCTCCTTCATCCATCGTCACGGCTGGAAAGCGCACATAGACACGAGCGCCTGGTGCTAACGGCCCTTGGTTATTTACGTACTCGGTAATTTCATACGAGGTATCATTTTGAAAATCTACACGCAAGCGAACTGGAAACGTTCCGTTTTGCCCAAATGGTAGTTGGTCAATATGATACACAACCGGTGATGTTCTAACTGCCGTCGTACCGCCTCCTGATGCTTCTGCCTTTTGCATTAACGCGTTCCATAATTGTGCACCATATGAACCACTACGGGTAGGCGATGCACTAGTTCCCCCCACTTCTCTAGAAGTGTTTGTACAGCCTGTGTTCGTAATCTCAACCACGGGTTCATACGGCGCACCTGACGTAAGGTTATTTTGATTTACGCCCGTTATAGTACCTGCAGTGGTGCCGCCAGTATAACTACCATAGCGTATAGGTGCAGGCGGAGTAAGTGAGGTTCCCGGAACTACAAATAATATATCTGTGACCTGAAGATTAGGATAGGTGGTGCAAGGCGCTGGAGTAGGACTACTAGAATAACCACCACTACCTCCACTGTCTCGGTAGGTAGTTGAAGTTACTTCATTAGCATCTCGATAGTCTCCATCACCATTGTAATCAGATGATCTGATGGTTTGCAGATTCCCCTCGCGAGTATACCCCTGAGTACACCCACTCCCACAACTCGTGTACCCACTCCCTCCACTACTACTTCCCCCAGAGGAACTACCTCCGCCGTACTTATCTGAAGCAAATGAAGACGGAGTCGATACAAACACCCCAATCCCGGTTACTAAAAGAATAAAAATAAAATGTTTAAATTTCATATGATAATAATTATTGATGACTCTCAGATGACCCTTCATGGGCATGAGATTTTGCAGTATCGCTAATAAGGAAAGGTATCCAAGCATTAAGTTTTATTGATTTATAGTCAATCGCTTCAACGGGGTAAGCTGTAATCACCTCTTTATTATCAAAGGTGCGAATTTCAATAAGCGGATTAGCAGATTCTGCGTTTTCGTTAAAAGCATACGTTGCATAGAATCTTCCATCAGGACTGATGCTGGGGTTAGAAAAGTATCGCCCGTCCACCTTGATAATACCTTGCAGGGCAACCTTTAATTTTTCCTCTGTACTATCACTAACAATATCGAAGACAAAAATACTATTTACCGAAGGTACGGTAAGAATCATCTTTGTTCGGTCGGGAGATAGCGCAACTTCAGTGTCAGCCTCAAAGTTTGAAAAGGTAGTATCAATTGCGTACGTCTCCTTGGTTATAAGATTATAAGCAGACACGCTATCAGAATTTACAAATACAATCTCATTACGATCTGCAACATAGACTGGAGAAAAAGATGCCGGGATACTGGTAAACGTTTGTGTTTCCGGAACCCCGATTACAATTTCCCACGCTGTAGAATCAAAATATGATTCGTTACCAGCTACAGGCTTAGTTCGGGCTGAATACACAAGCGCATCAGTATTATTTGACTGAAAATAGTACATGTCTTGCTTATAGTATCCTTTTGGGGTTGGCAAATTTAAATACGTATCTGAAGCAAAATCCATTACCGCTATTTGGGTTTCATCATCAATACTGCCTCCTTTTTGACCCTGACTGATCAAGGCATGTGACTGATCAATTTCAGCAAAACCCCAATTATTCCCGGTGGAGGTTACTTCCTCTATTGTTCCGGACTCGAGATTTAAGGCAAAAGTATTCATACCGATTTCTGGCAGAAAACCTTCAAAATAAAGAAAGCCCTTAAGGGTAAGATCAAGCGGCAGTTCTCCCGCTAATTCATTTTGTGCCAATGGTTGATTTTGTGAATTTTTGATCCAGTACCACCCATACCAGCCGAGCACTGCAATCAGTAGCAGAAAAACAAGCGTACCAATGATTTTAATCTTTTGTCGGACAGTTACAACTCTCGATTCCCGCAACACCGTTCCTTCTTGCGATGGATTCATAATAATAAGACTAGTTAATAGTATTTATAGTATATAGCACTACAATCAAACGCTGAGATATGTAATCAACATTCATAAACAAAACAGGCACAGAACAAATTTGCGTTATTAAAAAAGTATGGTATCGTATTTTTACACGCAAAGGATGCGTATCACACCTACAGAAAGGAACAAACCAATGAAGAAACTCTTGCTGGTGACTGCTCTTTGCTTCCCCACCCTTGGTCAGGCAGCGACCGAGGAATGTACCGTCCAAACGTTTGATGCGAAGGGTGTCTACCTGGCCACCGTTCAAACCGGCGACGGCCAACCGCTCAATGCCATGGAAGCGGCCGAGGTGACCGACCTTTTGAACGCTCGGCACAACACCGGCACCAATCCGGTTCGCGCGAAGATGAGCTGTTCCTGAGACAGTTTCATCCTAAAAAGCCCCTTACGTGAACTACGTGAGGGGCTTTTATCTTTCAGGTACGCTACTTAGCAAAAAAATTCAGTCTGCCGTATACTTACGCTATGGATAGCATGTTATATACCGTAAAACGGTTTTTACCCAAAGCACTATTGAACAAAATAAGACCGGTGTATCACTATATTTTAGCTTTTATTGGTAGCCAGGTATACCGCCACCCGAGTCGTGACATACGTATCATTGCGGTCACCGGCACCAAAGGAAAATCCACCGTTACAGAATTGATTACACATATATTAGAAGCTCATGGAGCCAAGGTCGCTTCCCTTTCCACAATTCAATTCAAAATTGGAGAAGAGGTGAAACGAAATTTATTTAAAATG
>JAZKIJ010000040.1:0-5585 GCA_040384905.1 Patescibacteria group bacterium | reverse complement strand
ATTTTTGCGGGCGGCGGTTGATGCACAGTGTACCTACGCAATCATAGAAATGACTTCTGAAGGCGCTAAACAATATCGCCATAAATTTATCGAGCTTGATGCACTGGTTTTTACCAACCTCACTCCTGAACACATTGAATCACATGGTTCATTTGAAAATTACAAAACCTGTAAATTAGAATTAGCCAAAGCCGTAGCCAAGTCCCCTAAGCGACCACGTTTTCTGGTGGCCAATATTGACGACGAACACGGAGCCGATTTTCTTAACTTCCCCGTTGAACACGTACTGCCCTATAGTCTGAGTGACTTATCCCTGCATACCCTCCACAAAGATAGCGTTAGTCTTATTATTGACGGCACCACCATTCGCGTACCGTTAGTAGGAATATTCAATATATATAATGTACTTGCGGCTATCACTATCACACGCGCTTTGGGGGTTACCCTTAAAACTATTGAAAGCGCCCTCTACGAGCTCCCGCCTGTACGTGGTCGGGTTGAACATTTTTACACTGCAAAAGACGCTCAAAAACAAGTAACGGCGATTGTTGATTACGCTCACACTCCTGATTCCCTTCGACAACTCTATACCGCATTTAAGGATCAACCTAAAGTGTGTATCTTAGGCAACACCGGCGGTGGTCGCGATACCTGGAAACGACCCACCATGGGAGGAATCGCGGAAGAATTTTGCGACCATGTCATTCTCACTAACGAAGATCCGTATGATGAAAACCCGCGCGCAATCGTGGAAGCTATGGCTAAAGGAATTACCGACAAAAGTAAATTAGAAATAATTATGGATAGACGCACGGCTATCAAAACAGCATTGCAAAAATCAGTAGATGGAGGCTATGTGATTATTTCCGGCAAAGGTACTGACCCTTATATCATGGGACCAAACAATTCCAAACAACCCTGGAGTGACGCGACCGTGGTTCAAGAAGAATTGGCAAAATTGAAATAACTATTTTCAAATATACGCTTTGATTGTTTTCTGCAATTATCGTTTAAACAATTTAACAAACCAAGGTTCATTTAAAAATGAAACGGACACATGCATAATTGAGATGGTTAAAAAATTCCCGAAATTGAAAATTACTGCATATACCGTATAGAGAAATTGATCACGTGATTGCCAAAAAGGTATCAACGCGATACTCACGATGGTTATAAAAGCCACTACATGAAGTGTATTGTACCGCGATAGTGCCGCTGGTTTTTTAGTTGCAAAATATTGTAAAAAAATAAAAAATAGTAAAATAAAATGGTACATTAATACAAAATGGAGCAGATACACAAAATGAAACGGTGCTCCAATAAAAATTGCAAAAAATACCATTAGCCCACATACACCACTCAAAATTGCCGGCCAATGCCCATACTGCTTTAACAGCTGATACGGCAGCACAATTAAAAAAATACCTATTGCCCATAGTGAGGCATAGAATAGAAAATCCATCGAAATAAACGCTTCTATAATTTGCCGATACTGTGCCGAGTCAATTGCCGGGTACTGTAAAGAAAAATCATAGAAAAATGAGGGGTGAACAAGCGCCAATAAAAATGGCGGAACAATTAAAACCGCAAAACTTAAAATATGAAAATACCCAATCTCTATTCCAAGCTGAGCTTGTAAGAATGTTTTTTCATTAAGAAGTACGTGAATAATAAAATAAACAATAGTAAATGCTCCCAATAACACCTCCCACCCTACATTAATAAACAAACGACACACAGCAAATGCTAGTAATGAAATACTAATAAATAAAAACGTATTTACGTTTCTATGTGGTTTTTTTGCAATCCCCTCCACCTGATACACCGTGCCAATAAAAAAATGAATGTACCCTACACACATCGTCATGGTAAGTACAAATACCCAATACTGCGTTGAGGTTGGAAAAAAAACAGCTCCCAGAAGAATAAAAATTAATGGAATACCAGCAGATATTATCCGCATACCCACCGCCTGATTTATTATCATAGATACCATACTATCATGGTCAAAAGTGTTATTGTGGTAGCATATAGTTGCTATGAAATATGCATTCTTTTTGGCAGTAGGGCTTATTATTATTACCCTCAGTTACTGTGTGCCCGAATATCTCATTTCTCACGAGAATTGCAGATGTCACCAAGTCTATTATGATCTTCTACAATCCAATCTTATAGATTAGAGTTTGAATTCGCGGAGCAGATACCGATCACCAATTTTTAATATGTTTCCTGAATCTATGCGACCATTTGGTAAATATAACTTCCCCGTAGTCATATTTCCCGCACTGACAATCGGAACACCACTATATCGAGCCTGTATCTGCAACATAACATCTAACTGATGCCAGAGTATGGTGGGAGTATGAAACCAGGCATGCGAAACAGGGTGAGCCACAAATGGCAGTGGTCGCTTTTGTGTTAACTGAGCAACACTCGTGGGGCTAATACTTTCAAAACAAAAGAGTAAGCCGGGAAGATATGCAGGCACGGAGGATGTTTGCAGTAAAGGCCCTGGTCGGTACGCACTATCTTTTGAGATTGCATTAACCGCTTCAGAAAAGCCTGCCATCGAAAATATACCCCGGTACAAATAAGGAATATACTCACCTTGGGGCACCAGATATTGTTTATCAAATTGCCACATTTTTTTACGTACCCCGTCAAATACATTAGCTCGTAACACAGTCAAACCATTTTCAGTTTGATGTCTCCCACTATCTATCAATATTGACTCTGTATCTTTGTGCGTAAATAAAAACATTGACATCGCCTGATTGGGATAAAGGCTATTGTATTGAGATTCAAGGTACCGAGAGTCTTCAGGTAACAAAACAAATGTCGGATTGAGCGCTATCGCCTGATCTACCGCAGTGCGCACTCTAGCACTTTTAATCTGCGCTCCTTCAGAGTAATTAAGTAACGCTGCATCAAATTGTGTATCAACGGATATAACAGTAACTCCGATATTACTTGAAACTAAAGGTCGTGCAGCAACCCATACATTCATTACCGCTATCATCACAAAAAATAATAACAGGTATTTAAATCTTTTTTTCTCAATTAGTAATAACGTAAGACTAGCGGTACCTACCAACAACACACTAAGGCCATACACTCCTTCCACCCCCGCTAACCACACTCCTAAAGTGCTTACCCCAAACAAATACCCAGCCATACCGAGACTAACAAAATAGGAATCAAAAATTGAACCGGGTCCAAAAGAAAAAATGGCAAAGGTAACTCCACTCATTACTTCACTTACCAACCAAACAAGTGGTATACAGCAATACCAGAAATATTCAGAAATGAATTTTTGTACATATAAAAATCGACCAAGGATTGCGAGGACGACCACTCCTAATGCCAGCCAAGCACTACTGGTGGCCCAATAAAAAATGAGGAAAAATACCTGATAGAGAGGATCGGGAATATCAATCCACTGTATTGGAAAAATGCTTACATACCACGATAGACTACATAACGACTTTATCCACCACATGGTACACAACAGCTTTACCAGTTGAGTATATGAATGAGCAGTTTTAATACAATATAAAGACCATACCACTGCTATAAAACCCAGCCACCATAAAGCCGGCACCACGAAACCTATTCCTAATAAAAATCCGGCCGCGGTCGCCTGCATCCAGCCTATGTGCATTAGCCACGCTCTCATACCTTTTTGCATATCATTTATTTTTGAAACAACACGATACCGGCAGTAACGGATACATTTAACGATTCTTTTCTCCCCTGCATAGGAATTTCAAGTGTATAATCACACAAAGCAACAACTTCCGGCAGCACCCCAGTAATTTCATTACCAAACACATAGGCCACTTCTTTTGGCTCTGTATGATCAAACAGAGAAATTGAGTGAGGGGTTTGCTCGACTGCAACCACGGTCACACCTTGAGATTGTAATTTTCTAATCAGTAACTCAATATCATCTGCAGCCGCCCACGGCACCATAGTACTAGCCCCTAGTGAAGTCTTTTTGATTTCCCCTACCTCTCTTCCAAACCGATCTATGGGATGCGGTGTATACCCCGCCAGATAAAGCATAGCTACTCCCGCCCCTTCACACGACCGAAAAATAGCCCCAACATTATGCCGACTGCGTACATCAGACAAAATCACGTATTTCATTTGCTATACAGTACCAAATTCTATACACATATAATAGGTGCCCGTTCCTATAAATATTTGATTTACTAAACATGTATGGTATATTGCTACCACTTTTAAAGGAGCGGGACGACCTTTTAAAATTACTTATAAAGTACAGAAATGAAGCGTTCAAACACAACTACATACATGCGCCCTTAGCTCAGCCGGTAGAGCAGCTCCCTTTTAAGGAGAAGGTCCAAGGTTCGATCCCTTGAGGGCGCACCAACGCAAATCAAAAAACACCCTTCTGAAAAGAAGGGTGTTTTTTGATTTAGCATCTGCCCAATGGCAGATGCGGCGTTGGTGCGAGACGGAGACATGTCGCTTTGCGACAGTCGAGTCGGGGTCGACAGCACTTAGTAGATTTGGAGCTGAAAGCGAACAAATATACTTAGTGACTGGTGACCACTAGCGCCCTACCCCTTAAGCACCCACTCCTCCAAACCTTCATCAATATCCCGCACTCCCCCATGCCCTTCATGATACACCGCCAGTAACCCTCTCGATAAACTCTCAACTTCCCCCACTTTAAAATTAACCAATGATCGTTTTGCTTTATTGTACGGAAAATCTTTCATACCGGCCTCGGTCGCTGACTTGGTTTGACTCGCCATCCGTAACGTTTTTAATTGCCACCAGAGTGTCCCAATAATTTCTTCAGCGGACATGCCAATTCGTTTTGCATCCATCAATAACACCCACAAAGTTTTTTTATCGTGACGGGATAAGGCGTCGGCCATCGCCCACACATCAAAGGGTGTCCCCGCTGGTTTTTTAAACTCTTCCATCGTACTGGCATGTTTTTCAAACTTCTTTTTTTCCGGCGCCAGAAGTGAACCTTCTATAACAATAAAATGATTGGCGGATTCTTTCATTTCCGCTAACACCCCCATTACCTCCGCATAAAAATCAGCGTTTTCAGAAGGAGTATCAATAAAATATACTTCGGTACCGCCAAATAATGAGGTGGCCCCTAACATATCAGCCAGTAATCCAGGAGCAAAATTTGTACTTTCGATTTTAGTGACTCGTGGCTCAAATTCAGATACTAGCGCCTCTACGTTTGAAAGCGCTGCCAAGCGAGCAGCGACTACATCGTTACCAAAAAAGAGACTGAGCATATCGTTGGTCCAGTATATCAAAATTACCATTTATTTTCTTACTGAGTGCTTTAAACACCTCCATAATTGACTTATCTACCTCAACCCCGTACAGTACCCATCTGACGAAAACCAAAACGAGGGAATAATGCTGATTATTGTTGGATGTAGTGATGAAAAAAAGCTTCAGCAGTTCAAAAAGGAACTGGAAGCTGGGAACCATGAAGTGCTCGTGGTGAGCTCTAAGGAGAGCTGGCAAAATCTGATACATGATGAGTCTTACCTCCGAGCCGAGGCCGTCATCTCAGAACACTG
>JAZKIJ010000039.1:0-4508 GCA_040384905.1 Patescibacteria group bacterium | reverse complement strand
AACAAAAGGAAAAGCAAAAATCAAACATTCTAACCGTAACTAAAGGTCAGGAGGCGGAATACAAAAAGTTACTGCAAGCCCAACAAAAAACAGCCGCTGAGTTACGTAACGCGTTATTTAATCTTTTAGGAGGCGGTGGGGGAATTTCCTTGCCAGTTGCGGTAGAGCTCGCTAAATACGCAGAATCAAAAACAGGCGTACAGGCAGCGATGATTTTAGCTATATTGGAACAAGAAACTAATCTTGGTTCAAACCTTGGTAGTTGTGTGTACAATGATATCAAAATCGATCGACCGGTCATGCACCCTGATCGAGACCAGCCTATCTTTTTGGCCATTTCCGGCATCTTAGGTTTTGATGCGCGCAGTCGTTCAGTATCGTGTCCGTTAGTGCGTGGTGGTGTTCGGACTGGGTGGGGAGGAGCGATGGGGCCGTCACAGTTTATTCCGTCAACCTGGGCAGTGTACGGGGGAATTGTCAAAAGTGGCGGTACATGGGTATACAGTGAATCAAGTGATGCGATTAGACGCATTAATGGCACAGGTTCACCAGCTAACCCGTTTAATAATAAAGATGCGTTCCTAGCGACAGCACTCTTATTACGAGACAATGGAGCTACTGGTTCGTATGCTGCCGATCGAATGGCAGCCCTGCGGTATTACGCCGGATGGGGAGGAGCGAGTAATCCAGCCAATGCGTTTTATGGGGATGGGGTTATGAATCGGAAGGCTAAATTTGAAGGCCAGATCCGGGTGCTCTCCGGAGGGTAGATCTGAAACCTCAAATTTGGCCGGATACTGCGTTGTCTTCAGCGTTCGTGCGTTCACCGTACGAAAAGTACGGCTCACTTCTCACGCTTCGACGCCTTGTCTGCGACCAAATTTGAGATTTCTTTAGAGCCGGGACCTTATACTTAAATTTGTGAGTTAAAGCTTTTTTTGAAACCCCTTTGACGACTTTATATTTAAACGGCTCATTCCTAGACGTCTTGTCTGCGAACAAATTAATGAACCACTTTGTGGTTTAGCATTTTAGGTAATGATTTTCTGGAGACTTGTCATAATCCCATATTCTGCTATAGTGTGGGGCAACAAACTTAACTTTATTATATGAAAGCTGATATTCACCCAAAAAACTACCGAACTGTAATTTTCCACGATAACTCAAGTGGAGAACGTTTTTTGATTGGTTCAACTATTGAAGCCAATAAAACTGAAAAATGGACTGATGGAGTTGAGTACCCAATTGCCTTTGTAGACGTTTCAAGTGCATCACACCCGTTTTATACTGGTCAAGAAAAAGTGATGGACACGGCTGGTCGCGTTGAACGATTCAAAAACCGAGCGAGTAAAGCAGTTGCCTCAAAAAAGAAAGCTGCGTAGCGACGTATTAAATAGACCAGTGTCCTATTGTGGGCACTGGTTTGTTTATTGGGGGACTGGTGTATAGTAGTAAATAGTATTTGAAATATGGATTTTTCCTTAGATGAAATTGCAGATTTTCGCGAAAATCACAAGACTCAATATCTTTCTTCACAGTATATCGAGCTGCTTAATAAACGTGCCGCCGCTCTTGCGTTAGGGGAAGAAGATGCCGATATGAAAGAAATGGCTGATGAAGAAGTGGCGGAACTTGAAGCTCAGCTCAAAGGTATGTATGAGGAAATGGCGCGCATAACCGAAGTATCAAAAGAAGAAGAGGTGGCACCATACGGGGTAATGCTCGAAGTGCGAGCCGGAGCCGGTGGGGACGAGGCGGCTTTGTTCGCGCAGGAATTGGCGATGATGTATATCACCTACGCTAAAAACCAAGGCTGGTTTACCAGTTGTGAGTACGAACAATCAGCGGGAGCAGGCGGGTATAAAGAAGCGGCGTTTGAAATTATTCACCCCGATGCGTACGCTGCGTTTCAGTATGAAACGGGAGTGCACCGAGTACAGCGGATTCCCGCTACCGAAAAAGCGGGTCGTATCCATACTTCAACGGCTTCAGTTGCCATTTTACCGTTACGAAAAAAACCACTGATTGAAATTAGCATGAGTGATATTGTGATGGAATTCTCTCGTTCTGGTGGAGCTGGAGGTCAGAACGTAAACAAGGTGGAAACAGCCGTGCGGTTAGTGCACGTTCCAACCGGACTTGAAGTACGTAGTCAAAGTGAACGGTCTCAGTTGAAAAACCGCGAAAAAGCCATGAGTATTTTGACGGCCAAGCTCGAATCCTTACATAACGAAACCGAAGCCAAAGCCCACGCGAGCGAACGAAAAGACCAAATCGGTACCGGCGACCGTTCAGAGAAGATTCGTACCTACAATTTCCCGCAAAACCGCATCACGGACCACCGTATTAAGGTTTCCTGGCACAATATTGAAGGTATTATGGGAGAAGGGAAGCTAGATGACGTTATCGCCAGTTTACAGAATGTGGCGGCCGGCGGGTCAATAGAAGAGACGGTTGCAGATTAATGGCCTCCGTGGTACGATTGCGCAGCTCTCATTACTCGAGCAGATTTACTATAATATGTCTACACCAACTACTAATAACTTAATTGAACGCCTCTTTTCGGCTGGAGCCCACTTCGGTTTCAAGAAAAGTCGCCGTCACCCAACCGTGACCCAGTACCTCTTTACCTCAAAAGATGGTAACGATATTTTTGACCTTGAACAAAGTGCTGCGTTAATTGAAGCTGCCGCTGCTGTATTACACGAAGCCGGTAAAAACGGTAAAAACGTTGTATTTGTCGGAACGAAAGACGAAGTGTCTCGTTTAGTACAAGCCACAGCAGAATCTCTCACCATGCCATACGTAACAAATCGTTGGATTGGTGGAATGCTCACTAACTGGTCAGAAATCAAAAAGCGTATTATGCGTCTTGAATCCCTCACGACTGAACGTGAATCAGGTGAACTTGATCGTAAGTACACAAAAAAAGAACGAGTAATGATTACTCGAGAAGTAGACAAGCTCAACTTTAACTTTGCAGGTATTAAAAACCTCACTCGTACTCCTGATCTGATGGTGGTTGTAGACCCACGTCATGATTTTATTGCTGTTCAAGAAGCTAACGACATCCGTATCCCTGTTATCGCTTTGATGAGTTCAGACTGCGATGCTGCTAAAATTACGCACCCTGTGTTTGTTAACGATGCGTTACAATCAAGTGTGTCAGTAGTATTAGGCGAACTCGCCAAAGCCTACTCAGAAGGTAAGGCACAATTTGTACCAAAGCCAGTAGCGCCTCGAACTCCTATTGCAACAGATTCACGTGCTCGTCGTCCACGTCCAGTAACAGCGTAAATGCTGTTTTGACGATAGTTTTGTTCATTATCACACTCTAACTTTTTTATTTTGTATGGAAATTTCATCAACTCAACTTAAACAACTTCGCGATCAAACTGGTATTTCAGTTATGCAGTGTAAAAAAGCCCTAGAAGAAGCTGGGGGTGATATGGATAAGGCAATCATTATCCTAAAGAAAAAGCGTAGTGAAGCAGCTGATAAAAAATCAGATCGTGAACTCGCCGCTGGATCTATCGGATCATACATCCATAACACTCATGAAGTAGCAGCGCTCGTGCTTCTTGCTTGTGAGACTGACTTTGTATCTAAGAACGAAGAGTTCGTAGCCCTTGCGCGCGATATCGCGATGCACGTAGCAGCGACAAATCCAAAATATATTTCCAAATCAGAAATTGATGAATCTATTTTAGCGAAAGCAACAGAAGTGTTTACCGCTGAAATTGGTGACAAGCCAGAAGAAATGAAAGCAAAGATTCTTGAAGGCAAAATGGCTTCATACTTTAAAGAGCAGATTCTGTTAGAACAAGATTTTATTAAAAATCCTGAAACTACTATTGGTGAAATGATTAACGGAGCTATTCAAAAATTTGGGGAAAACGTTTCTATTGCCAAAATCTCACGTTTGTCGGTAAAATAGGTCCACTATGTTAGTGGCGCTCACAATAGCTTCGATTAGTTTTGCGCTCTTTGTCGTGTGTATTTGGGTATTTAGTCGGGAGCAACGGTCACAAAAAAGATTTTTCTTACCGGGACTACGACAAGCGCTCGATCGGATGCTGATGTCTATATCTCAGTCTATTCAGAACGGCATTACCTACATTGGAAAATACATCATTAAATTATCCTGGTATTACAGTCTCCATACCTTTTTACGCCTCACGTTACAATTCCTGGCGGGCATCTACTACTTTGTAGAAAAGCTCCTCCATAGCAACCGTGACCGCGCCCGTAAAATACGACAAGAACGCAAACAAAATTCCATTTCCCATTTGAATATCCTAGTAGACCACCAGACTGTTAATAAGCTTTCAGAAGAGCAGAAAAGAAAGCTTAAAGAACGCTCATTAAATCAAAAGTAAAGATTCCGAATAACCAATTTGCATTTTCCGCAAGAAAAGGCATAATAGCAGAGCTTTTGAAATTTTAGAGCCAGCTTAGCTCAGTTGGTAGAGCAACGGTTTTGTAAACCGTAGGTCGTCAGTTCGAAC
>JAZKIJ010000038.1:0-21105 GCA_040384905.1 Patescibacteria group bacterium | reverse complement strand
CGAAAGTGGAGCATAGTGAACCGATGGCTCGCGTTAGATGCGGCCGGAGATTACCCGATAAAAGTTACCCTGGGGATAACAGGCTAGTCGTGCCCAAGCGTCCATAGCGACGGCACGGTTCGGCACCTCGATGTCGGCTCAACTTATCCTGGGGCTGGAGCAGGTCCCAAGGGTTTGGCTGTTCGCCAATTAAAAAGTCACGCGAGCTGGGTTTAGACCGTACAGGTTCTAATACATATTTTGTATTTGAATTGGTACTTGTACAGTCTAAACCCCATTGAGTATTCGATCTATTGAAATAAATGAAAAGAACCAACCAACACGGCGGCGATATGCAGTGATGTATATCGACAAGCTAGCTAATATCGGAAGAACCCTACTGATCATAAAAAAGTCAGGGGCAATTCCGAGGGAAAATGTACATAGGTGTATGTTGCCCGTAGAGACTGAACGCTAGACACCTAAGATTAGGTGATATTACAGTCCGATCCTTCGAGTAATCGAAGATAACAAAATGCGTGAGACAGGTTGGTCTCCTATCTACTGCAGGCGTCGATATTTGAAGAGATTTGTCCCTAGTACGAGAGGACCGGGATGAACTGACCTCTGGTCTATCTGCTGTCACGCCAGTGGCACCGCAGAGTAGCTATGTTGGGAAAGGATAACCGCTGAAAGCATCTAAGCGGGAAGCCAACTCTAAGATTAGATATCATTAAGTCCCCTGAGAGATGATCAGGTTGATAGGCGCTCGATGGAAGTGCAGTAATGCATGGAGTCAAGGCGTACTAATAGGACGTATTTCCTGTAAGGAACGTTGTTCATCAAACACATTTTAAAATCGGCGCATTTCAGCGTTGTGCTGCGGACTTTATCTTTCGCTGGACTTAGGTCCCACTCAAGATAAAGACCTTGCACGCCTTGAACTGCATCCAATTTAAAAATGTGTAGACATGAGTGACCGACCGGAACATGTTATACAAAGCTGTACAGTTTTGTGAGTGTTTGTGTTAAATGTCGTTAAATAATAGAATATGAGTGTCTTATATCGTGTGTAGTGATATGGCGGAGGGTAGCTCAGTTGGTAGAGCACAGCAATCCATTTGCTGAGGTCGTAGGTTCAAGTCCTACCCCACCAACCATCCCGAATGTATCATTCGGGATTACTCCACACGATGTAAGTATAAAATATTGAACAATTGAAGATTGAATGTTGGTGCTTTAGCGGAGGGGGTCCACCCGTTCTCATTCCGAACACGGAAGTTAAGCCCTCCATCGCCGAGTGTACTGCGTAAGCGGAAGAGTAGGTAGGCGCCAACATTAAGTCTTTAATTAATAAAAACCACTAGTCACAAAGACTAGTGGTTTTTGTTAATGCCAACTTTGAAAAGTTGGCAGGGAAGGCGCCCGTCCAGCGATTTTCCTTAGGAGGAAAAATCTCGGCTCTGCATACAGAAAATATAGTCGCAAGCTCCTTATTTTCCAGCAACAGAAATTCAGAATAATCGCTACGCTCATTTCTTCATTCCACATTAAGTTTTTAATTCTATATAGTCACACCAAAAGGGTGATTTTGTTATAGTGCTTTAGCGGAGAATTAGAAGATTTTTAACTTGTTGATAACTTAAAGATTAAATTATATCAATGCTAATCTTTAAAGATGGATGAAAATATAAAGCAGCAACTCCTTAAAGCTGTTTATGACCGTATTAAAAGTGGTAAAAAATTTGAAGAAATTAAAGTAGAGCTTAACTCAGCCGGATATACAGAAAGTGAAATAACCGCAATCTACTCTGAAGCAAATCTTGCTATTCAAAATGAAAATGTTGCGACAGAAGATCCAGAAAATATTACAAAAGTTAGTACAGTTAAGAAAAAAAGCTTACGCAAAATCATACTTTACCTACTTATGGGAGTGTTGTTATTATTAATCATAGTTATTTCCAGTAGTTTTTGGTTAGTCTCGGGATCAAATTCACTTATCTATAGAGTGTCAGAATTTCAATCTGAAGTAGATGCATTTGCAAAGTTAAAAGGAGGTGACTTAACAGGAATCTGCGAATCAAGTGCTGTAGTTTCAATATTAGATAAAGTACGCTCAAGTGCGCGCGATGTGATGTGTCAGGGAGATGAATCCGGTCTTATCGTAGTTGCTTCTTTTAAAGATAAAAATATTTCTTGTATAACCTCAAATGTCATAGAGAATAATAATAAAATTCAAAAATTCACTTGTGTAGAAACACCTGATGAATTAGCTGGTGCTATATTACCTGGAGCTATTGATCAAAAAAGAAGTGAAACACCAATAAATATAATTAATAGAGTCACTGAGTACACTATTAAACCTGAACCATTTACATTTCCCAGCGGGGCCACATTGATGAGAATTAGGATGCCAGTTCCTCCAAAGAACAATCCTGTAAGTACGGCTGATGGTAAATTCGGCTTTATATCAGAGAGTTTGGTGCTAATTGATGGCATGATGCCGTCTTGTCTTCAACATAACTTAGCGAATAGGTTTTTTACATCACTTATTCCGTTTAAAGATTCCTTCCTTGCCACTAGAAGTGGAATTGGTGAGTCTAAATTATTTAAAGGCTGTGACACAGTAGGGGCTCAGCATGAACATGTCAGCGACCCTATTATTCTAGGAGATGATTTTGCGTATATTACAACTTCTAATGGTAATCTTGATTCAGGTAGTAAAAAAACTCTGGTATATAAGGGTAAAGAATATGGTAAAGGCAGTAATGATATTACAAATGTAGGTCTACATGCTGGAGAAGTTATGTTCGTCGCAGTTACTGGTAGTGGTGATTATTATGAACAAACACAATCCATATATCTTGGTGATAAAAAAATTGATGAAATTATAATGAAAAACGGTGGGGTATCTACACTTTTTAGCATCAAAGGCAAGTTAGGTTACGAGATGTATTATAAAAATCCCCGAAGTTACAAAATTGTTCTTGATGGTAAACAATCAGATTATTTGTATAGTGCTAACACTGCTAGAATCGACTCGAAATTTATAGGTGATAATGGCTACATCGGTGCTGGGAATTCAATTATTATTTTCAATGATGGTGTACAAATGACAGCAGGTCCTTTTAGTGGACAGCCTGGCACTATAGGTTTTTTCTCTAAGGGTGGAGTTACCCAAGAACACGTTATGTTTGCTGTACATGAGGGCAATAAGACTTCTATTTATAAAAATGGTGAATTGATGTCCACAATACCTGGCTTAGTAACAACATTAGCGTTTTCGCCTTCGGGACAATTTGGGTATTACATGGACGGTAAAGTTTATATTAATAATAAAAAAATTGAAGTAGCTTCAAACATAACAAATAATGAGTCAGCTATGCGGGATGCGATGTTTTTTGATAATGAAAATTTATTTATTATGATGAAATATCCTGCAGAGGCTTTATTTTATAAAGACTCATACGACTTTAAAGAGTTAGGCAGTATTGTTAATCCGACGGTTATAGAGGGTAAGCTGTTTTTGCCTGTAGCAAAACCTATTGTTAAAGAAGGAAAAAAAATAGGCTATGAAAATTATATTTATTACGAAGCAGATGCTCCATGGGCAAAAGAACTTATTGAGTCGGTTAATTTTATAGATTATTATTCTCAATCTAAAAATAATTAACATTAATTAAATCTTTAGACACTTGCATTATATATATTGAAGTGAATGAAGATTTGTTGTTAGCGCCGCTTCAGGTGCCGCAGACAGACACTGTTGAATGTAACTCGAGTGTGATCCCTTGTGTTAAGAAATAATCATTTTTTATTGAAATAAAATGTATTTTTGAGCATCAAGTCATTGTTCTGTAGCTATCTGGTGGTGCTTTAGCGGAGGGGGGGGGTGAGCAGTGACTCAATTTCACTGCGCAAGAGGTTGCCAGCTTTTTTGTAAAAATAGCGACAACCTCTTGCGAAAGTGATGAGCAAATCACTTTCTCACGCCAACACTTTTGACTAAGGGGGACTTTGATAATCACTGTTCATTTTGTTGTCAGTTACAACGCCTGTGTCTCGTGGGGTGATGTTACAATATACGGATGAGAAATTCTCGGATGTGGGCGTTTTGGCGACGAGTGCAGTATGGTACGGGGTACTTGGCTTTTTTGGGTTTGATATTTTCAGGGGTGTATCTGATGTATTTTTATACTCCGGCCAGTTGTTTTGACTTGGCTCAAAATGGAGATGAAATTGGTATGGACTGTGGAGGGAAGTGTACGCGAATTTGTGCCTTTACGGTAGCGCCACCACGAGTGCTCTGGTCAAAGAGTTTTGAGATTCAAAAGGGACAGTACAATGCTGTAGCCTACATTGAAAATAAAAATATTCTAGCGGGAACACCGTCCATTAGTTATACGTTTAGACTGTATGATGGTGCGGGGCTTATTACTGAACGAATGGGAACAACCGTTTTACCGCCAAATAGTACCTATCCAGTATTTGAAGGGCGCATTGATACTGAAGGTCGCGTTCCAACGGAAACTACGTTGGAAATACAGCCGGCTGATATGTGGTTACCGTCTACCTACGGACGAGATCAATTTAAAACGGTAGATCTCAAGCTGGTTGAGGCTGATGCTCGACCAAAATTAAATGTAAAAATTGAAAATACTGATTTACGAGAGGCTCAGGCAGTGGAGGTGGTGGCAACGATTTTTGATGCCAGTGGAATACCCCTTACGTCCTCACAAACATTTATTGATACGTTTGCCGGACGCAGTCAAAAAGACATTGTCTTTACCTGGCCTAACCCGATAGCAAAAACCGTACGTAGTTGTGCCGTGCCGACTGATATTGTAATCGCTATTGACCTCTCGGGAAGTATGAATAATGACGGCGGTACACCGGCACAGCCGATTACGTCGGTCTTAGAAGCCGCTAGTACGTTTGCCAGTCAGTTACGCGCTGAAGATCGAGTGTCGGTGGTTACATTTGCCTCTAAAGCTACGCTCGCAGCACAGTTAACAGGGAATATACAATCAGTAGCCAGTAGTATAAAAAAATTAAAAATTGCTCCAGCAGAAGAAACGGGAACTACCAATACCGGAGATGGTTTAGAGGTAGCGCTTGGGGAACTAAATTCTGCTCGACATAACCCGGATGCGCGCAGTGTAGTAGTGTTGTTGACTGACGGTTTAGCGACGGGGCCGGGTGAAAAACCAGAAGACTACGCGAAAGAAAAAGCCGAGTTATTAAAAAATGACGGCATTGCCTTGTTTACTATTGGGTTAGGTAAAGGAGTGAACATGAATTTTCTTCAAACTATATCCTCCGGCTCTGGTTTTGCGTATGCCGCACCGACCACTAATACTTTGGGTGGCATTTATAAAACGATTACTGATTCAATTTGTGAAGATGGAGCCGCTCGTATTGATGTTATTCCGAAAGTAACGAAAGCGTTTGCTCCACTGCAATAGAACTAAGTTTTCGCAAGGTGCCTTTATACTTTAAATCGGCTATGCTGTAGCTATGCACGGAATTCGGGTTTTCTTTCAATCGTTTGATGTGGTGTTGTTTGGTACGACACTGCTTTTAACCTTGCTCGGGTTGGCGACGATGTACTCCTATCAGGGGGACAACGCGTATTTTAACCGGCAAATTTTGTGGATCGGGGTCGCTCTGGTAGCATTTTTTGCCACCTTATTACCTGATTACCGATTTTTTAGAACGGGGAACACCACGTTTTTCTTTTACATCGGTATCGTTTTAGCCCTTATTTTAGTGCTTTTTATTGGGGAAATTACCTTGGGAGCGCAAAGTCGTTTTGACCTGGGTTTCTTTTCCTTGCAACCGGCTGACCCGGCCAAATTGATTTTAATTATTGTACTGGCTAAATATTTTTCTAAACGGCATGAATTGATTGGAGATTTTCGCCATATTATTATTTCGGGACTCTACGCGTTTGTGATTTTTGGTTTGGTATTTATTCAGCCTGACTTTGGTTCGGGGATTATTTTATTTTTTATTTGGTTTGGAATGATTTTGGCAGCGGGAATTAAATTGCGGCATTTGCTTGTTGTATTTTTACTCGGAGCGATTACCTTTGGGGGAATGTGGCAGTTTGCGTTTCAGGACTACCAAAAAGAACGTATTATGACGTTTTTAGATCCGTTAGCGGATATCCAAGGAGCCGGCTACAACGCCTACCAGTCCACGGTAGCGGTAGGGTCAGGGGAATTATTTGGTAAAGGAATTGGATACGGCACGCAGTCAAAATTATTATTTTTACCGGAATACGAAACCGACTTTATTTTTGCTGCCTTTGCGGAAGAGTGGGGGTTACTCGGAGTATTTTTATTGTTTTGTGGGTTTGGGATTGTGGTATGGCGGTTATTAACGCATGCCATTTTAGGAGCCAGTAATTTTGAAACCTTGTTTGCTACGGGTGTGGTCATTTTGCTCACCAGTCACTTCTTTGTGCACATCGGTATGAATATTGGATTGCTGCCGGTGACGGGAACAACGGTGCCGTTTTTAAGCTACGGGGGATCACACTTGGTAACTGAGTATGTAGCTATCGGTATGGTATTTGCGATGCGACGGTATGCACGCATTAATAAACGAGCCTCTTTGAGTGAGGATACGTTACTGTTAAAGAATTAACCGCGCAAGCTAGCTACTAAACGTCTGGAGATTGAGATACACAATTCCGCACATGCCGATAATGATAAAAAGAATCAACAGGGCGTTAGCTTGTTTTTCAGTTTTTACTAACCCTGATTTAATCACGAGGCCAATAATGCCGGTACCCGTTTTTTTCTTGCGTGTAGTGAGTGGTCCTTGTTCGTCCATGATTTTAAAGTCATTTTCCATAAGTAAATACTAATGAGTAAGTACTATAAGTATAAACTACGTAAACCAACGTTTCTTAAAAGTTATCCCAAAATAGTAACTAGGCACGGATAAACCTTGGGTATAATAGATTTATATGAATTTTATGGCTCACCGTATGCAGCGAGGCTTTACCTTGATTGAATTATTGGTCGTTATAACCATTGTAGGATTATTAGCGTCGGTCGTAATGGCCTCACTCGCTAATAGTAGAATTGCGGCCCGTGACGCAGCGCGTGTTAGTGCAGTGAAGGAGTTTCAAAAAGCACTTGAACTATATCGCAATGCCAACAGTGGAAGTTATCCCTGTGCTACTGCGGGATGTGCTGCTGGTGGCGCGGCGGGAGTAGTTATTAATGATGGTGCAGTTAATAACGTTAACACGCTGATTGCTTCTTATTTCAGACCGGCTACCGAATTGGTTATGCCGAGTATTGCCGTGACCGGTATGTTGAGTACAACCGCGAGTATTGTGTATCGAGTGGGGAGTACCAACGGATCAAACGACAACCCGGACCGAGGTTCATACACCATTTTACTCCGTCGTGAACAAGCGGTTGGAGCTATTCCAGCGAATACCTGGTGTACGATTTCTTCTGGAACAGGGCACAGTGCCTGGACCGGTGCCTACGCTCGTTGCTACTAAAGGCTATACAAACTTTCTGTCTGCCGTGTCATTTTGGCCACGGTTCGAGTAGTGAGTTTTTGTCGTAGGTTGGTCGCTCTCGTTTGAGCTCGCTTGGGATTAGTCTGGATTTCCTCCATGGCTTTTATGAGAATAGGTACATTATCAGGTCTCATCAATAAACCGTCCTCACCATTTTTAATAATGTCAGGAATGCCCCCGACGTTGGTAGCAATAATCGGCACGCCCGCCAAGCCCGCTTCATGTAGTACGTAGCCATAGGATTCGGATTTTGATACCAATACAAACCCGTCAAAGGCTTTTAAAAACCGAGCCGCCTCTACAATATTTCCTAATAAGAACACATTGTTGTTGAGGGATAAATCGGCAATCTGACGTTCAATTTTTAAGCGCTCTTCGCCTTCACCAATTAAGAGTAATCGATTGGTGGGATGAATTTTTAATTGGGCCGCAAACGCCGAAATTAAAATATGGTGACGTTTAATGGGATGTAATTCTGCGAGGCATAACAACCAGTAGTCATTAACGGCGGACGAGAGGGGAGGACAAAAATCTATAATTTTTTCGCGGGCTTCAGGTTTGTCGTACATCGCTCCAATAGTGCGACCCGGATTAATTACTTTCATTTTGCGATGAGCAAGGGGCCAATTCATTTGAGAGACGAGAGCGGTTGAAACGGCAATGGTGCGGTCACAGAGCATAATGGTAAGCCAATGGAGGGCTTTGATGATGAGACGCTGTTGGTACGGACGATCTTCATTAAAGGCCCAGCCATGGGCGGTAAAAATCAGCGTAGGAACGCGAGACAATCGTCCGGCTATGGCGCCCATTAATCCCGCGACCGAGCTGTTAAGGTGAAAGATGTCAGGCTTTTCACTTTTAATAACTCTTTGTAACTCAGCGAGCATCATCCGTGCCTGAGCAAGTCCGGTGGTATTTTTCATTTTCCCTAAATACACCACTTTAATGTGCGCATTTTCAAGCATTGTAGACAACGCCCCAGAGCCTCCTAACGCCACCACGGGTTCGAATTTTGAACGGTCAAGATTAGTAGCGAGGTCGTAAACGTAGCGTTGGGCGCCTCCCCAGTTTGACTTGGTTATCAGAAATAAGACTTTCTTTTTAGGTTGAGTTTTCATTGCAGAATTGAGTATTTATGAGGGGAGGCTTGGCTCCGTCTTACAGACGCTGTACACCTTGTCGCTACTTTTCCGCTACTCTCCAAAGTTAGCAGGCAAGGTCTTGCGAAATGGGTCCCATCCCAATTCGATTTAGTGATCAAATATAGGACTTTTTTTCGGGGGGATACGGCCATAATTTCGTTATTATACATCAATAATCATTCTCTGGTTACATACTGCTTCTTGCGGGTATTCCCGGGCTCTTGTAGGATAGGGGTACTTTTATGGGTGAGCGCACACGCGAATTATGGATACTAATCACGGGAGATATCGTGGTGTTTTTTATATCGCTCTGGCTCACGTTGTTTGTGCGGTATGTAGAGTTCCCAAGTGCTCAATTAATTGAGAGTCATTTTGGTCCGTTTTTTATTTTGTCGGGGTTTTGGTTATTTGTATTTTATGTGGGCGGACTGTATGACAAACACACGGTATTTTTAAAATCCCTCTTGTTTAGCCGTATCATCAATATTCAGTTTATGAATATACTGCTGGCGGCCCTCTTGTTTATGGTGATACCGTTTGGGATTGCTCCAAAAACCAATCTCTTTATTTACTTACTAGTATCTATTGGTTTGATTACGTGGTGGCGACTGTATCTCTTTAACTACTTTTCCCCTAAGCAACAACAGAAAGCAATTTTACTGGCTGATGGTGATGAAGCGATTGAACTCGTTGATGAAATCAATAATAACGCTCGGTACAATTATAGTTTCGCGCGGTTAATTGATAGTAGTACCGCTACCGCCACCCCACAGTTTGAGGAGAAACTCTTGGCATTAATTGAAAAAGAAAAAATTCAAATTATTGTCGCCAATCCGCACAGTGAGTATCTAGAAAAAATTCTACCCCATGTATTTGATCGTGCCTTTATTGATTTTAAGTGTACTTTTTTAGATTTTTATAAAGTGTACGAAGATACGTTTGATCGTGTGCCTTTGTCATCGTTGCGCTACGATTGGTTTTTGGCACATGTGTCACAATCAAAAAGTATCGTCTATGATTTTACGAAACGTCTGATTGATATTGTGGGCTGTCTTGTGCTCGGGGCGATTCTCCTTTTGTTGCTTCCCTTTATTTATCTCGCGATGCGCATAGAAGGGAAGGGTGATTTATTTATTACCCAAGAGCGCATTGGGCAATTTAATAAACTAGTTACGGTCTACAAAATTCGGACCATGACACAAAATTTGTCGAGTAGTGCTACCTGGACCAATGAAGACGCTAAAGCGGGGAATGTGGTCACTAAAGTTGGGGCGATTTTACGCAAATCAAGTTTGGATGAATTCCCGCAAATTTGGACGATTCTCAAAGGGGATATGTCCTTGATTGGACCACGCAACGATATTGTGGGACTAGGCAATCGGTTAGCAGAAGAAATTCCGTATTACAAAATTCGTAATTTTGTTAAGCCGGGAGTAACGGGGTGGGCCCAAACTAATCAACACTACATGGCCGATAATATTAGTCCACAATCAATCGAGGAATCAAGAACAAGGTTGGCCTATGATTTGTACTATGTTAAAAACCGTTCTTTTACCCTTGATGTGGCCATTGCCCTAAAGACTATTAAAACCTTACTTTCACGCTTTGGTATCACCATTCGGATGCCGCAGTAATTAGCTAAATTCCTGTTTCGTAACTATCGTGTCCGTATAATAGTTGCAGACTAAAAGAAATGGTATACTCTTTTTGATTACTTTTTATGAAACAAACTATTCTTATTGTGGGCGGTGCAGGGTACGTGGGAGAAATGCTCTGCGAGCAATTAGGAGCTCGAGAGGATGTGGAATTAATCATTGCGTTAGATAAAGAACCGCAATCTGACTATTCTAAAGCGCTTCCTAAAGTAACGTATATTCAGGCTAATACCGCCGATACAACCTGGCTAGAAAAAGTCTCAGCGCTGTCGCCGACGACGGTGATTCATACTGCCTGGCAAATTAGAGCGATGTATGGGCAACCAGAACTCGAATGGAAGTGGAACGTGGAAGGCTCTGACAATGTGTTTACCTTTGCCTTTGATAAACCAACGGTAAAAAAGTTAATTTATTTCTCCACTGCTTCTTCGTACGGTGCGCGAAAAGATAACACCATTGAACACCGTTTTACTGAAATTGAAGGCTTCCGACCAGACGATTATATTTATGCCAAAGAAAAACGAGTAGTTGAAGAAAACCTAAAAAGCCTCTTTGATCGCAAGAAAATTGCCGGAGCAGTAACACCACAAATATTTGTGGTGCGCCCCGCAGCGATAACCGGCCCTCGGGGACGATTTATGCGTATTCGGTTTGGGTTGCAGTCAGCCCTCTCGGGCAACCTAAAGGGTGGGTTTATCAATAAGGTCATTACTACCTTAACGGCGTTTGTACCAGCAACTAAAGGCTGGGTGCGTCAATTTATTCATGAAGACGATGTGACGGATATTGTGACCAAGTTTGCGTTTGAAGATTTTAGTTTGGATTATCAAGTCTATAACATTACACCTGAAGGGGAGCCGGTGTTGGCGCCTGATATGGCGAAAGCGGTAGGTAAAAAAATCCTCCCGATTAGTCCGTGGATGGCTCGACTAGCGTTTGGATTTTTCTGGCATGCCACGCGTGGCAAGGTACCTACCTGTCCCGGGTCATGGCGATTTTATTCGTACCCAATCGTGATGAGTGGGGCCAAGCTAGCTACTATTTACGAGTGTAAATACAGTAGTAAAGACGCTTTCCAATATACAGATGGTCGGTACGAACATTGGGTACCAGAAGCAGCCAAAAACTCTAAACCACAATAAAAGATGGCATAGTAAAAAGAGCAAGCGAACGCTGCTCTTTTTTGCTATACTGCTGCCATCTATGATTATTGATGGCAAAGCGATTGCGGAGGGGATTTTAGCGGAGTTACAAAAGGAAATAACTACGTTGGCGAGGCCCCCCCGGCTGACGGTGTTTACCTGTGCGCCTAATTTTGAAACTCAAAAATTTTTATCACTCAAACAAAAGCGAGCCGCTGAAGTGGGTATTACGGTTGATGTTATTTCTCTTAACCCATCGATTGTAACGGTTGCCGTTATTGCGGCGATTCATGATGTTATTAGTCAGACCGATGGGATTGTGGTGCAATTACCGTTTCCGCCCTCAATTGATATTGCCGCGGTGCTGAACGCAATTCCGGCCACTCATGATGTGGATGCACTGCACTATCAAGGGCAAGACACTACCATCTTGCCACCGGTGGTGGGGGCAATTGATAGCATTGCGCGCATCCATCAGGTGGAATGGGTTCATAAAAAAGTAGCGGTTGTGGGGAAGGGTCGGTTAGTGGGGGCGCCCGCTGCTTTATATGCAAAGAGAAAACAGGCGCAGGTGACCGTAGTAGAAAAAGATTCTCCTGATACAGAACGAACGCTTAGGGAGGCAGATATTTTAATCTTAGGGACAGGAGTACCGGGATTGGTAACGCCTACCATGATTAAATCAGGCGCAATTGTATTTGATGCGGGAACTAGTGAAGAAGGGGGGATGTTGGTGGGAGACGCTACACCTGAAGTGGCTGAAAAAGCCGCTCTCTTAACGCCGGTGCCCGGTGGAATTGGTCCGATTACTATTGCCGTGTTGCTTAAAAATGTGCTGCAATTGGCTATTTTACATAGTAAAGAAGGTTCAGATGTGTTATAAAAACAGGTAATTAGTATGACAGATAAAAACAATACCGCTGAGGTTTCGCCGAGTACAGAATTATTTATCCGCATTTTTAGAGCAGTGGTGGTGTTGGGTCTCGGAGGATGGATTGCCTTTTTTGTTTATAATAACGCGACCAATCCCAACGCATCGTATCCTTTTAAATTAGGTCTTGATTTAGCGGGAGGAAGTCACCTCGTCTACGAAGCTGACGTGTCCGGTATTCCTGAAAGTGAAGTGCCAGAATTAATGTCCGTGTTGCGTACCGTGATTGAAAGGCGCGTAAATATTTTTGGTGTTTCAGAACCTATTATTCAAGTCGAAGAAAGTAGTTTTGCAGCGGAAGTAAAACAACACCGCTTGGTAGTTGAGTTGCCTGGAGTAACTGATGTTACGCAAGCAGTGGCTGAAATCGGGCGAACACCCCTCTTGGAATTTAAACTGGTTGATGAAGAAATGATGTCGGCTATTCAGTCGGCTCAGGCGTTGCAAGCCAATGCCACATCAGGGGCAGAAATTGGAAATATTAAAGTTAACGGACAGTCTGTTGAAGACATGAATCCGTATGTTGATACGGGCTTAACGGGGCGCTACCTTGAATCAGCCGCGCTAGAATTTACCGGTGGTCAAGCTGGGCAAGTCGCCGGGGAGCCAATTGTCTCAATCAAGTTTAATGATGAGGGAGGTGAATTATTTGAAAAAATTACTCGTGAAAATACTGGTAAATCACTCGCTATTTTCCTTGATGGAGAAATTGTGTCAGCCCCGCGCATTAATGAAGCAATCAGTGGTGGTACCGCCGTCATTAGTGGGGGATTTAATCCAGAAGAAGCCAAAGCCTTAGCACAAAACCTCAGTTTCGGAGCGTTGCCCGTGCCAATTACCTTAGCGAGTACGCAAACAATTGACGCTACCTTGGGAGCAGGTGTGATTAATCAAAGTCTGATGGCTGGAATGGTTGGGTTTGGGTTAATCGCATTTTTCTTAATTCTTTGGTACCGATTACCGGGATTAGTCGCGAGTATTGCGCTGTTGCTTTATATTATTGTGAACCTCGCTATCTTTATGGTTATTCCCGTAACGCTTACCGCAGCCGGATTGGCGGGATTTGTATTGTCACTCGGTATGGCGGTGGATGCGAATGTGCTGGTGTTTGAACGTCTTAAAGAAGAGTTCCGTTCAGGCAAAAACAGTCAACTGGCAGTGCGAGAAGGATTTGCGCGCGCTTGGAGTGCGATTCGTGACGGTAACATCACCGGGTTGCTCTCGGCCGTAATTCTATTCTGGTTTGGTACCGCAATGATTAAAGGGTTTGCGCTGGTGTTAGGAATTGGAATTATCGTGTCAGTATTGTCGGCTATTATTTTGACTCGAACAATGCTCCTGGCGTTACCTGATGTGAAGCGCAGTGATAAATCAATCTGGTCATTTTTACTCGGTACAGGCTTAACCTTAAAATAATATGTTTATCATAAAATATCGAAAATTATTTTTGATTATCGGCGCCTGTATTGTAGCGGCTGCTTTGGCCGTGGTGATATTGTTTGGACTCAAACCAGGAATTGATTTTACCGGAGGAGCCTTAACAGAAGTTCAGTACCAAAACCTTCCTGAAAAAAGCGCTATTGAAGGGGTACTGCAAAAAAATGAACTAGAGAATAGTGCCGTGAGACAATCAGCGGGTGAGTTGGGCACGAGTTATATCATTACGACGCGTACGTTGTCGGTAGAGGAACAAAAAACGCTTGAATCTGAATTACTCGCGATTGCGCCGGAATCAAAAATCATCCGTACCACTTCAGTCGGTCCGGTAATTGGAGCAGAACTGGCTGATAAGGCCTACTACGCACTTTTTGCTGTATCATTGATGATTATTATTTACGTAGCCATTGCCTTTGTGGGTATTGGTACACCGGTAAGTTCATGGGTGTACGGGACGATGACGGTGTTGGTGCTGGTGCATGATATTTTAGTACCGGTAGCGGTTATGAGTTTGCTTGGGTACTTTGCTGGACTTGAAGTTGATGTGCTGTTTGTGACGGCTTTGCTTACCATTCTGGGGTACTCAGTTAACGACACCATTGTTATTTTTGACCGTGTGCGAGAAAAATTACAACAGAATCGAACAGAACATAAACAGGTTGTAAAACAAATTGGTGGTATGGATCGAACCGAAGTCACCTACACGCTAAATAAACCCTTTGAAGATTTGGTGGGGCAAGCTGTTGATGAAACGATGGTGCGTTCAGTTAATACGTCTCTGACAGTACTGTTTGCACTCCTGGCACTGTATTTCTTTGGAAGTGTTGTTACCCAAACGTTTGCGCTTGTATTGATTGCGGGAGTAATCGCAGGAGCCTACTCATCTATCTTTATCGCTAGTCCACTCTTGGTTGCATACGCAGAATACTCTGCTAAGCGCCAAAGTAAGTAATATGATTATTGGTATTACCGGAACTGACGGCGCAGGCAAGGGAACAGTGGTCGACTACCTCGTTACGCATCACGGTTTTACGCACTATTCCTCTCGTGATTTTATCTTGGAAGAAATCACCCGTCTTAATCTGCCGACCGATCGTAGCCAGCTACGCATCACTGCCAATAATCTGCGTGAACAATTTGGTAATGATGTGATTGTACGAAAAGCCTACGAAAAAGCCGCTGCTGAACATAAAGAAAACGTTGTCATTGAATCGATTCGTGCTTTGGCAGAAGTTGAGTACTTAAAAGCAAACGGGGGTATCTTGCTCGCCGTTGATGCAGATCCACAAGTTCGCTTTGCACGGGTGCAGGGTAGACGGTCAGACACCGACCAGGTTACCTATGAGCAGTTTTTAGCGCATGAGGAGTTAGAAAATAACGACCCGAATCCCCATGGCATGCAAAAAGCTAAGGTGATGAAAGCGGCTGATTATGTAATTAAAAACAGTACGGATAAAAAGGATTTGGCTACTGAAGTGGAGAAGTTTATCCAAAGTCTCAGCTAATAAAAGTCTGCATTTCAGTAAAAAACTCCCCAAACGGGGTTTTTTACGTATATTTTCATGCTACACTTTAGCTATTACTTAGTAAATTAATTATATGCAACATATGCATTGGTTTATCGACCCTATCAAACATCACTATGCTGATTTTGACGGTCGGGTAGGACGACAAGAGTTTTGGATGTTTGTCGCAATAAGTGTAGGTATACAAATTATTTTAGATATCATCGGCTTAGTCTTCGTAGCTATGCTATTAGGGTTGGCACTTCTTGTGCCTACATTAGCGCTTGGTGCCCGACGTTTACATGACATGGGTCGCAGTGGCTGGTGGCAACTCATCGGAATTATTCCGGTTGTAGGTTGGATTATTTTGATTATTTGGCTCGCGACCAAAACGGATTCAGCCACCAACGAGTATGGAGCACCGGCTGTGGCTAAAACAGCTGAGGAAGGCACTTCTCCGGCTGCAGCCGCTCCTATTGCTACAACAACTACTCAAGATTCCTCGGTACCAGTGACACCTGCATCAACAACTCCAGCTGATACTACGACTGACGCCACTTCAGATTCAAGTGCAGACACGGCCTCAAGTTCAGATAGTTCTTCCGGCTCAAGTTCCAATTAAATTATTGTAACGTAACAAAAAACCTTTCAGGAAACTGAAAGGTTTTTTGTTAGAGATGGATTTTGGTGCCGATAAACGAGCGGTCTTCTAGGTAGTCGGCGAGCGCTTCTAATTTGAGGCCATTGATTTGCGCTACTTCGATACCGCGGGCTTCGGCTTCACGGGCAGCAATTGGGTCAAACGGGGCAGAGAGTCCCGGGGCCCATTCGTCTGGGATTAATTTACGAAACTCAGCCCACGTAATGTCTTCGATTTTTACGGCGTCTGGATTGGTGTGAGGGTTGTCAGTGTAGACGTAATCGGTGTTTGATAAGTTAATGACCTTGGTCGCACCCACGCGTTGTGCAATTTGAATCGCGCGTAAATCCGTACTGCACCCCGGTCGGTAACCTGAGGCGATAATGACTTGTTCAGAGGGGTGTAAATCAAGTACTTCATCGGGATTAGTAATAACGACGCGGTGAGCAATGTCACGAAAAATAGTACGAAGCAGGTGTCCATTGAGTCGGGTGGCGTGGATACCCATCCAGTCCAGGTCGTCCGGAGTGAGTTCGGTCACTGATGAAGCGGCATCTTGATACCGTCTCGCTGTTTTCCCGCCGCCCGCGATGATAATAAAACGGCGGCCACTGTGAGTGGACGCTTGCGTATGGATGAGGTTTTTAAGATTGGTAAGGAACGTAGTATCAATACCGTCGGGAACAATCAGTGATCCGCCGACTGACATCACAATAGTTTCTTTGTCTAACATAACGATACCAGTGTACCAGGTTTATAAGGAGGTACAATAAAATTGTCGGGAACACCGGATTACTTTGTCAGAGCGACACCCCAGGCAGTTGAGGACGGTAAACGGTGTCGTTTCGTGAGTGTGAACTGATAGGTCGCAAAGAGAACAATAGCGACCGTCCGTAGTAATTGAAACCATAGCCAGTCATCCGTCGTCCCTAAGTGTCTTACTAATTCATTACTTAAGCCGGCCACGGCTAACACAATCATCCATCGTTGGTTAAGAATATGCCACCCTCTGTCGGTGATGCTAAAGGTTTTATTAAAGAGTACTCGTAAAACATTAATGCGCGCGAGCGAAAGTGCAAACATGAGTAATGAGCCAAAGAGGTAATACAGGGTATCGGCTGTTTGTAAGATGCTGGGATTATTGAGCCAGATACTGAGGCTCCCAGAAATAATGATGATGCTACCAAAGATAAGCGCCAGATACGAAATCCTTTTTTGTAGGTGCCAGATTATGATGATAGTAAGAATAGTAGTGAAAATATAGCCCCAAACAGCTTCCAAAAAGGGAAGATATTGACCCAACATAAAGAAAATAATCAGGGGTAAAATCTCGAGAAAGAGCAAGAAAATCGTTTTAATCATGTGTGTCTAGTGTACACGACAGCGGCTATTTTAGTACTGCTATGAGGGAGAAAGAGGCAAGGGGCTTGCTTTTTTATAAAATGTGTGGTATTGTAATAAGTGGGGTGATGTCTATATATCAAACAGAGAAAGAAGGGACTACCACATGTTCATCAAAACGCTCAACGCTCTGACCTTCGTGGCCTGCATGGCTGTAACGGGCGGTGCGATGCTGATGTCGACTGCAGATCCTGCATTCGCCTGCGGCGGACCCTGCCCTGAGCCGGAACCCGAACCCGAGCCCAAGCCGGAACCGCCGAAGCCTGAGCCCAAGCCGGTGAATGACAAAGATGTCGTCTGCCCTCGTGGGGACGAAGCCACGGTCAAGCGCTCCTTGGGCGACCTGACTGTGGGCGACATGGTCACCCGTGTCGCTGGGCAAATCACTGCCCGGGGCGGCAACTGGACCGTGGTAAAGGTGTTGCCAGCGCGCACGGTGTGCGTGGCCAAGGTGCGGAAGGCGACCATCAAGGTCGTGCCGGTCGTCGAGAAGCGGCAGTGCGACGAAAAGGCAGCAGCGAAAGCGCATCTGGTCTGCCAAGACCTCTATGTTGGCGGCAAAGCCGACTAACGCAAAAAAGGGCAACAGCCCACAATACCCCGCGACATACTTTGTCGCGGGGTTTTACTTTGTATGCCATGAGCAATTATAGGGAAAGAGAGTCAAAGCAAGAGGGTCGTGAATTGCGGATACGACAAAAAGTGAAGATGAAGACCAGGTCCATAGATGGTATGGGCAGGGTCTTTTTTAAGGTTGTTTTTCTAATTATGATTGCTCAATGCGGAAGATTCACGTATAATAAGTGTAGAAATGTTAACAAATTGTACCAACAAACTATACTTTAGTTTGGGGGTGTACTTTGCGCTCTTTGAAAAAACAATCAAGAGAAAAATGAAAACGTCAGCAAGGAAGAACAGCCATGAAAAAAATCGTTGGTTTAGCGTTCTGTTTGGTTGTGCTTCTGGGTACGCCAAACGGGGCTTCGGCCCATACCCACGGTATCCGTGTGTTTGATACCGAGTCAGTGCTTCCTAATATGACCGACCGTGTTGAAGTCTGGTCAGGATGTCCTGTTATGGGTGAAATCATTGAGACCGACTGTCTGGCCGAACAGGCCTACAACATCGCCCAAACAACCGGCGCTATCTCACTGGTTCCTGAACGGAATCGGTCAGAAGCGTCGTATAAAGATTTATTCCTCCGTTGGAATGATCTTGGGTCAACGATGTCAGTCAGTCGGTTTGTGCGGAAGGCAACGGGGACAGGGTTTTACCTACCTCAAGGATTCGGTCGCTCTACCCCCCTTTCTATGGGTGAGTGGGCTACCATCCGGGGAGAACTCAATCTCCTGCAACAACAGGTCAACACCTTGGGCCTCGGAAATGTCCCTGATTTGCGTAAGCAGATTGAGGGAATACAAAATCGGCTGGGAGGCCTTGATACCACTACCAGTGGCATGATGGGCACACTATCGACTTTGGAAAACATGGTGAAAAATCTATCGGCGCTTTCCCCGAGTGAGCTTGATGCTCAGAAAGCAGAGATGGACGCGCGGTTGTTAGGTTTGACTGATCGGATAACTCGCCTGGAAGATACCAAGGCCGATAAGAGTACCGTAACGAGTTTGGAGGCTCGGGTGAGTTCGCTTGAGAATCCTGGTGTGAGTGCACCCTTTACCTCGGCTGAGGCTTCCGGCTTCTTCGCACAGGTTAAAGAGTGGCTGGTGAAGTACTGGTGGATTCCGGCGTTGCTACTGTTACTGGGGGCGCTCGCGTGGTTTGTGAGTAAACGCAATCAGTCGCCGGTTACTCCAGAAGTCACGACGGTAGTTGCGCCCGTTGGTGTTGTACCCAGTTCCGTGAGCGTCACTGCCGATCAAGATCGGTACGAGACGTTGCGCGTGCAGTTTCAAGACCCTAAAACGGGAGTGTTGGCCCGGTTGGGCCAACTCGAAGAAGTGGTTAATAAGGAAAATGGCGTGCTTGATCGTATGAATCAGCTCGATACCGCCGTGACTCAGTTGCGTACCGATTACGATTATTTACTCCTGGTCTCTACTGACGGACTACGGATGGTAGGTACCCCCGATCAAGAGACGCTAGAAGCGCTCAAGATTGGGGAACATATCGATCTTGCCATCGAAGGCGATGAGGGTACGCGGACGGTTCGGATTGTCCGCGGCACATTCGAAAACGAAAACAGCGTCATTGAAGACCGGCTGTATGTCTATGGCGTTACCGATGTAAATCAAGGTGTGTCAGTGGATTCAGTTCGGTTGAGCCGCTGTTTGCTCCGGGCCATTAAAGAGTGGAAAGTAGTAGGTATTGATGATCCGAAGATTGGTCTATCGGCGGCAGCGTACAAACGCACGCCACGGAAGCTTTCGTTCCGCAGATCTTCTACGAAGGCTGCCTAAAATCGTTGGGTGCAACTAGCTATCGTTGCGCCCAACCTCTTTGATTTGTTTTTTAAACATCTACGGTATTAAATGACGACACCAAAGCGGTTGCATTCCAATCACTCGATGGTTGGTACTGCGCACCAGTAGAATGTGCCACATCAAGGAACATTGATTTCTTGTGGAGGGCAGGTTACTAATGGAACCAGGCGGTGACGTTACAAAACGGTAGATACTGAGATTTATCAGTTCTTGCTACCATTTAAACCAATCATCTTGTAGTGATAGTAATATCTACCCTATGATGTCCAAAGCTTATGCATATGCATGGGCTTTTTTGATTATTAAAAGGGTCCACCAGTACCTCAATATGGTCTTATGATGTAAGGGAATTATAGGGAAAAAGGTCTCAGAAACCCCAGTGAAGGGGGTGGGGATACGGTAGCTTTCAACTATCAAGATAATTTGCTTGCATTATTTTATAGAGTCTGTATAATGCTCCCACGTTCATTGATGGAGGTAAAAGCGGGTCTAAAAACCCGCTCATTACGTGGCTAAAAACCTCAGTAAACTCCTCAAACGAGAACGTTTGTATTCTTGAAAACTAAATAGACGTGCGCATTAAAAATTGCGTACGAGTATATTATTAAAATGCGTTTGCAAAAACGTAGATAATGGTATGCATCACAAAAAATTATTATAGGACAAAAGCGAATTATTTTCGTAGTTTCTTTTGTCTTATTCTTAGGTAAAAAAATAGTTTACTGAGCGCGGGAAATAGTACAGTACCGCACATGCTCGTAGACGCAGATCACCGGAAATTTATTTCCAGTGCCTGTCTTTAATTAGAGTTTGATCCTAGCTCAGGATGAATGCTGGCGGCGTGGATGAGGCATGCAAGTCGAATGGGTTTAGGCCCATGGCAGACGAGGTAGGAACACGTAGGTACGTACCCCAAAGTCAGGGATAACCCGTCGAAAGGCGGGATAATACTTGATGGTCTCTTCGGAGTAAAGATTTATCGCTTTGGGAACGGCCTGCGGGCTATCAGCTTGTTGGTAAGGTAACGGCTTACCAAGGCTACGACGGCTAGGGGAGGTGAGAGCCTGACCCCCACCGATGGAACTGCGACACGGTCCATACTCCTACGGGAGGCTGCAGTCGAGAATCTTCCGCAATGGACGAAAGTCTGACGGAGCGACGCCGCGTGGTGGATGAAGTCCTTAGGGACGTAAACACCTTTTATGGAGGAGAAAGTTTATTGATGTTACTCCATGAATAAGGGGCTCCCAACTCTGTGCCAGCAGGAGCGGTAATACAGAGGCCCC
>JAZKIJ010000037.1:0-4848 GCA_040384905.1 Patescibacteria group bacterium | reverse complement strand
ACCGAATGGTCAGGGTTCGATTCCCTGCTCCCCGACAAAATTAAAAAACCTCTGCTTCTGCAGAGGTTTTTTAATTTCTGTCGCAGGGAATCGAAGCCCGATTGAGCTAATTTGCGAGTGAAACGAAACAAATTAGCCAATTGGGGTACTGGTCCTGTAAGGACCGATCTCTGCTCCCCGACAATAAGAAAAGCCGCCTTAATGGCGGTTTTCTTGTTGTCGGGGAGAGCAAGCAAACTGCTTTGCTTGCATCAGGGAATCGAAAACCGGAGGTATGTCGGCAGGACGGCCGAGGTGGGGTCGAGAACACTTAGTAGATTATGAACATAGCGAAATAATATACTTAGTGATTCGTGACCGATTCTTTGCATCAAGTTCCACATGACACAAACCGTCAATTTTCACATGAAACTAGCCTAAAATAACATTATCAATAATTTTGATTGTGGCGAACGTTTCACGTGGTACAATCCTAACCGCAGCAACATCTATTTGCCAATCTCCATCCCATTTACGGTCCATTATCCAGCTTTCAATCGCGCGAGACAACTTTTTAATCTTAAACGCATGAACATTTTCCTCAGGACGCCAGGTGCCATGTGTAACAGCCCGCTCTAAATCAGCCTTAGTTTCATATGAAACAGTTTTTACCTCCACAAAGTGGATTTTGTTGTCTTTTTTCACAATTACATCAATTTCTCCCCATTTCCGGAGATAATTCATCTCAATGAGCGTAAAACCCTTTCGTTTTAGATAATTAGCACAAATTAATTCGCCCTGATTGCCAACGACCTTATTTTGCTGCTTTCTATTTGGTTTCTGTTGCACGTGTAACATAATTTTACCATTGGATCATTTAGATTGTTGGTACTATGCACTGAAATAGTCGTTTCATGTGCAACTTATATATCTTCTGAGGCGTGACTGAAAGAAGAACTTATTGTGATACACATGTATTAGCGATATGTTCTACGTGCAACAAATTACTTATGTTTCACGTGGTACTTATATTTTGTGAATTATCAACAGATTTTCACAAAGAAACTATATTTATAAGCATATTAGTAAAAGATACGTGTCTTTTACTATTGTCCTTTATACACATGTTCACTCGGTTATCAACACTGACCGACAAAAACATTTCTCGCATAATGTCTGCCGTAAAGTGCGTGAATCGAGTCTTTTAAGCAGGACTCCATGGTACACTACAATTGTTATCCGATAATTTATTTTATATGAAACTCGTTACTTCGATTAATAATAGTGATGTATTGTCTGCCGATCATGCCAAATTAATCCTTCGTCTCGCAGTTGGTTTTTTGGTTTTATTACACGGTATTTTTAAACTCCAAAATCCAGCTGCCCTTGATTTTGTGGGGGGAGCATTTGTTGCATTTGGTTTACCGTCCGCTTTAGCGTATTTGGTATTTATTGGTGAGATTGTGGCTCCGCTCATGTTAATTACTGGGTATCAAACTAAAATTGCCGCGGGCTTACTAGCGATTAATCTCGTGGTTGCAGTTATTCTCGTCCACCTGTCTGAACTTTTTACTATTTCTCCCGAGGGAGGAGGACATGCCCTTGAGTTACAGCTGATGTTCCTCGCTGGTACCTTGGCTATTTTTGGACTAGGAGCGGGGAAATACCGTTTATTTAAATAAGCTGAGTGGTTGTGATACAAAAAAAGCCCCTTTATGGGGCTTTTTTTGTAAACATATGTGTGCAACCAGGGAGAATCGCCCTGACGGTCACAAATTCGCTAACGCCCACAAGTGCCACGTGACACAGCTCGCAGTTTTGGCATTAGGAATAGCCAAAACATCGCTCCGCTGTTCGATTCTCCCCGTAAAGCACGCAGGAGGATTGAACCTTACAGGTTCAGTACCCGTTGTCGCTAGATTACTTCGCTTCGCTCATAATCTAGCAGGCAACAGCTTCGATTCTCCTCGTAACCTGCTACTAGCAGGTTACTCTGGCTGCTCGAACAAAAAAGGCACACTTGCGTGCGCTTTTTTGTATTCGTGCAGCCAGGGAGAATCGAACTCCCGACCTATCGTTGGCAACGATACGTTATACCACTTAACCATGGCTGCAATTGGTGAACTCCTACTTCTCCAGCTCTTTTGTTGCAAGCTCAATCCAACGCATAAGCTTCTTTTTCAACAAAGTACTGCCGATTATAGTATTTCCGACCCCAAAATGCAACGTCCGTTTTGAGCTACGACCCTGAATAACCTGATTTTTATAAAATTGCCCGGGTGAAATTCCGGTTTTCTTGCACCAGAGCTTCATACAGGTAACTTCATCAAGGTCAGGGTAGAGAAGGAGCCAGAAGCGGATTGCGGGCTTCTCAACGCCCAAATAGGTGGTCAGGAAGCGTATAAAAATACGATGTAGGTCGGTACGGCTATTGGTTAGGCGAATGAGTCGATCATTCTGAGTATCACCTTCGCTCACATACAACATGAGGCCTGCCATAAAGAGCGGGGAGGTGCGGTAGTTTTTATACTCAATTTCGGCCAAACGGATGATTTCAGCATACTGACCTTTACGTTCAGTGGTTCTGGCTTTATTAATACTCGCGAGTCGCTTGGTATTCTCAACAGTTGCACGTTTTAGATTCGTTTCTGCCACCTGTTTAGAAAATGGCTCATTCTTTAGCCAATTACTGAGAGTACTGACAGAGACGTTGCAAATCTTGGCTATTTCACTATAGGTAAAGCCGCGACGGCGAAAGGCTAGGGCCTGTTCATACGCGTCTTGTTTATAATGCATTAAATTTGCCATAACAAAGTGTGTATATTATATACTGTCTCAAGTGTTCATTTTTACCTAAAAACCTACCGGTCGGGGATATCCCGACCGGTTATATAGTGCGTGCTGTACACCCTTACGCGTCCAAACGTATTTGGATGGACTTCTGATCATCTGCTGCCGCAGGGCGCTGCTTGCGAGCCAAGCGCTTGGCTTGTTTTTTCCTTTTATTGTCTTCGATGACTTGTTGTTTGGGTGTTGCGCGACCACTCCCATGGGCATTTGCCATTATGAACACTCCTCTGTGGATGAACAATATGCAAAAACAATAACAAAACTAGCTTAGCTGTCAACTATTTTTCACCAACCACGAGCTGGCAGCCGGTTGGACCCGCGGCAATAGAGTAGGGGATATGTGCTGGAATCGTGACCTGTTCACCAAGACGAAGTACCACTGCGTTACCATCATGAGTTACTGTGACAATACCATCGGTGACATGGATAGTAGTGGTGAAATCCGAAGAAACGGGGGCAGGGGACGCATCCGGAGCATGCTGCTGCTCGTCAATTGATGTATAACCCTGCGATTCCAGGGTGGCGATGATGCGTTCGGAGAGTTCCATGAACGTGCTTAAAAGTTTTTAACATCATTTTCCCGCATTGGGATAAACTCAATCCCATTTGCCTTGAGTTGTGATTCAAATAACCCGTGAGTGAGTGTTAAGCCGTTGTCATTTAACAGGGCGTCATGCACAGGAAATGCTTTCCCGGGACTAACCCGAAGGGCGTATGCAATAGCTTCCGCCGCCTTACACCATGGACCTGCGACCGGAAGAGCCAGTACGGGGACCGGTTTACCTGGTTCAATATAAGAATCGCCGGGGTAGAACAACTGCTCGGCGATAAAAAAACCAGTATTCTCAACCTGTCCATAGTCACCACAGATTTCGACATGTTTTCCAACAAAAGCTTCAAGGGATACTCCGCAACACTCAGTTGGGGTAATTTCAGACAGAACTTCATATAACACTCCTAATGTACTGAGTATTTTGCCAACACTATCATTTGTAATTACCTCAGCTCGTGGATTGTTTTTAATAATCTCTATTAGTGACTCACTATGAAGATGATCAGTGTGTTCATGGGTAATTAAAATGAGATCAAGATCCTTTACTTCATTTTGTGACACACTAAAACGTCCAGGGTCGGTCAGGATTCGTTTACCTGCAACCTCGATCAGTAAACAACATTGGCCAAATTTGGTGATTTGCATGGGTTCAGTATAACAAACTAGTGTAACTCAGCATGAAAAGACTCATGCTGTTTTACTTTTTAACACATTCCAACCTTGTCCACTCTTTCCACACTTAATGTTAAAAAGGGCATTTTTTGGAGCATGGTATAATATATAAAGCAAAATCCGCACTCGATCAGAAGTTACGGATTTTGCTACATTATCACAAATGTGAATACTTTTAGTATATGCTGATATTGATTTAGGTCAAGATTATTTTAACTAAAAGTGTTCACACTAATTTCATAACATTATGAAAAACCCTATTTTAAGGGATGAATTTACTAGTGCAATTAATAATTTAGAAATTGTGGAGGTGACCTACAATTCTGTAGGGAAAGGTTTAGTTACACAAGAATTAATACCGCTCGATTTTGGGCCATGGCGGCGATACAATTCTGGAGAACTGCGATATCACTTTTATTCAACAAGTACTCCGCAACACCCTATTCCGCTGAAGCCAGAACAAATTATAGAAATCAAAAAACTTGAAAAGAAATTTGATCCTGCCAATATTGTTCATTGGTTGCCAGCGTGGCATATCGTTCGTGACTGGGGTATATACTCCTAAATGCCCGGAGGGACTCGGTCGTTACACGACCAGTACCCCAATTGGCTGGATTGTTTCGCAAGCTCGCAATCCAGCTCAATCGGGCTTCGAGTCGCGTAACGCTTTTCTGTGAAAAGCTACGCCCTCCGGGTGCACCAGTGCCGTAAGCAACAGCAGTTGCTTACTAAATCAAAACCTCCTCCTTTTTAAAAAGGAGGAGGTTTTGATTTTCACTGGTGCACCCGGAGGG
>JAZKIJ010000036.1:14485-17424 GCA_040384905.1 Patescibacteria group bacterium | reverse complement strand
GAATCAAGCGTATCTTCAAGTCCAAGACCATTTGAGATAATATTTACAATTCCCCAGAAAGCTAAAATAACCACAAACCCTCCAATCGCATACATGATAAGGCTCTTACCTGATTCTTTAGCTTCATCATTAGCGCCACCAAGAATAAAGTATTTAAAGATACCCCATACAAACACGAGAAATCCGATAGCGAGAATGAAAGGTAGTACTACTGAGGTAATAAAACCTAAAATATTATTCATAAATGAACCAATAGCACTACCAGTTGTTTCGCCCTGGCGAATTCCTTGAGCAGCGGTAACGACTGGCAAGGCAATTATAATGAAAGTAGCGAGTAATCCGTACAGGTAATTTTTCATAAAGTATTAAAATATAATGTTAATTTACTAGTTATTATATACCAAATTAGTAAAAAAGGTAGAGTATATAAGGGTGTTGGGTATAACTTAAAAAGCTAAAAGTTTAAGTTTATTTAATCTCCTTACAGAGAATTGATGAGAAGATTAAGGATACCCCAGATACTGACCATGATAACGAGCACAATCACACCAGTAATAATTATGGTCTTCCCTTCTTCACGCTTGCTGCCGTCATCTGGATGCAGGACCCAGGCGTCGATGAGTTTCCACATGATAAAAAGGAACGCAAGTCCAAATATAATGGGAACTATTTGATTAATTATTCCTAGAAAAAATCCTACCAGTTCTGCAAACGTAGTTGGGGTCGTTACTTGAGCAAAGACACTGGCAGGAATTAAACCAAGAATAAGTAAACTGTATAGTATTTTTTTCATATAAGTTAAAAGGCAGCTACTACGTTCTGGATAATCTGCGATATAGCGACTGCTCCTAAGATAAGGACCCCACCAATAATAGCGTAGGTTAGGGCTCGAGTTGCTTCTTCAACCTGGCTCGCGTTACCTTGAGCCATTACATATTTAAATCCAGCGTAAATAATAAAGAACACAATGACCGGCACCATCAAAATCATAATGATATTAAGGATGGCAACAAGTAACCCCTCTATAGTATTAATGTTGCGAAGCGGGTTTTGTAGACCAACGTCCTCAATATCCGCCGGAGCTGGGTGTCCTGCTATGTGGTCAGCCTGAGCAATAGTCGGCATAACAAAATACACTGCACCAAAAAGAACAGGAAGAAGGACTAGGGAAAGGAAAAATGATACGGAAAATAATTTCATACGTTAATATACATCGGTCAATCGAGACACGGCATCACTCGCTGAATCTGAAGGACGATTACGGTTAGAAAGTATGTCTTCAACCATCTGTGTAAAAATTTCATTAGTTCGTGCTGGATCAGGACTAAGCCAACCGCGAGCTACAATACTAGCTTGGTAATTTACCCTTCCAAACTTACCATCACTTCCTACATTAAGCGTCGAACGGTGTGCTGGAGCCATATTCATAGAATCTGCAAGTTTTTTAGCCTGAGGCGCAGTTCCCAACTCCTGCAATACTGCAAACGCACCATTTTTGTTGGGAGAGGATTTTAGCAGAGCCAAGCCATAAAAGCTAGCGTAAGTCCGACGGACTGTGGCCTGGGCTCCTTGAGGCACTTCGGCTACATCAAAATTTAGGTTAGGATTTAACGAAGAAAGACTAACTCCTTCACTACCTTTTCCAAAGTATAGTACTAGCTTTTCTCTAAGAAATTCATCGCGATCTAGATTGAGTGCACGATTCCAGCTATATAATGGGTTACTAGGGCTCGCGAAATTAGTATAAAAAGTTAAAGCGTTATCTAATGGCTTCCCAGCTTTTGTTGGAGTTGTATTTAAAAGAATTTGGTAACTACTTTCTCGCTCAGTTACTAATGAACTACCTCCTTGCAGGAGCAACATCGATAATACCGCAAACCCGTTATTCACATTTCGGTATTCTCCAAACGCTAAGGGACTGCGAATAATATTGCGACTATAATCGCGTTCAACCATCGTCGGGATAATTTCGTTCACCACTGATTCCCAGGTCGCGGGTGGATTGATGATATTTTTGGTAGCGAGTAAGTCTCGGTTGTAATACATCACGAGTGGGTCAATGGCAATCGGATAGGCATAGACTCCATCTTGTAGGGCAAATATTTCTGCCCCGTCGATGTATAAATTTTGAAAATCACGCCGGGGGAAACTCTCATACGAAACTGGCACTATTTTAGATCGTTGCTGAATAAGTTTTTCATGCGGAATAAAAATAATATCGGGACCACGATTTTCTGCCAAAGCATTTAATAATTCGGAGTCAAAATTACGTGGATCTTTCTCCAGGTAAGTAACGACTTCATAAGCTTTATTGGATTTTTTTAGGGGTTCTAAAACTGATTGAAAAACGAAAGCGGGCACTGTACCCCAAATTACCACCGACTTACCTAAGGTTGCAGCCGCCGGATCAGCTGGTGGTTTATATGTTGAAATCATTGCTAAAGCCACAAGGCCAAGCAACCCAAAAACCGTAACCAACACTAATTCAAACGGTCGGAGTTTCATCATAGAACACGAAACGCTAAACCATAATGATGTTCTCCAGCTGGATACTCACGCTCCAACACAAAACCAGCCGCTTCAAATAAATCGATAGCGAGTTGTTTACAGACTACACAATCAGGATGAGGCCCAATACCACCAAATGATTCAGACCAGTCAACCACATACACTACCCCACCTTTACGCATCGTGCGTCGCTTTTCAGCAATCGCACGTTCTCGTTCTTCAAGTTGGTAGAGTGTGTTTACAACAATTGCCACATCAAGTAATCCATCAGCAATTTTAATACCACCCGGCGCTTCAAGGTCACACCACAATGGATCCACGTTACGCAGGTGTGATTCATGAATCATGGTGCCAATTTTATCAACCAATCCTCGTTGAATTTCACACGCAAACACCCGACCACGATCGCCAACTTTTTTTGAAAGCGCGGG
>JAZKIJ010000036.1:0-14475 GCA_040384905.1 Patescibacteria group bacterium | reverse complement strand
GTGCCCGCGCCCGCACCAAAGTCTCCTACTAAATCTCCATCACGAACATGAAAATGGCTAACAATCATTTCAGGCACTGCAAACCGGTTGTGGGTAGCGTATGTCATATACCTATATTATAGCCCGAGCAACCACTCTAAAGCACTGTCAAGGTGTGCAAAGCCCGTTTTCCCAATTAAACAAAGCTCCTCATAATTGAGGAGCTTTGTTTAATCTCGGCAATTTCCCTTAAAAAATCAAAGTCTGCTAGAGAAATCAGGCGCTGTTCTTAAAATCTTTAAAGACAAGGCGCGCAAGGAAAACTTTGCGAGCCGTATCTTTTATACGGTGAGTGAAGTTTTGCCGCAGCTGCAACGCAGTATTTAATGATTTTTAGGACTGCGCCTCGACGAAGACGATTGATGCGATAGAATCGCCTGCCCGCATCTTCATCACTCTTACCCCTTGCGTCTGACGACCCAATGTTGGCACGTCTTTAAGGGGTAGTTTAATCACTTGACCTTTCTTACTCATAATTACCAGTTCACCTTCGATACGCTGTTCGCCTCCGACCACCGTTCCTCCGACAATAGTACCGGTCTTATCGGTTACTTTAGCGGTTTTAATACCTGATCCACCACGTTTTTGGACTTTGTATTCTTTAATAGGCGTAGTTTTTCCGTAGCCATGTTCCGTTACAATCAAAATTTCCATGTCCTTGGCACCTTTTTTAATGACGTCAGCCGAGACGATAAAGTCACCTTTACCAAGTTTCATTGCTGCTACACCGGTCGCTATGCGTCCCATTTCGCGCACATCACTTTCTTTGAAGCGGATGGCTTGTCCCTTGTAGGTCACGAGTGACAATTCGTCTCCTTTGCCAACAAAGCGAGCTGAGATTAATGAGTCGTCATCACGTAAGGTAATGGCAATCAAACCACTGCGTCGGACATCCTTGAAGGCAATTGCGTCTGATTTTTTGGCCACTCCGTTTTTGGTTACCATCATCAAACTCCATTCTCCTTGCCACTCTTCTTTTCGAACAGCAAGCACAGAAGTCACACGCTCTTCCGCGCTCATTGAGAGGAAGTTCATGATTGATTTTCCTTTAGTCGCCCGGCGACCTTCAGGAATTTCATACATCTTACTTTGGTACACCTTACCTTTATCAGTAAAGAAGAGCAGGTCTGAGTGAGCCGAAGTAGTAATCAAACTAGTAACCACGTCTTCTTCTTTGGTATTGAGGTCAATCACGCCGACGCCACCCCGCTTTTGGACGCGGTATTCGTCAGGATTAGTCCTTTTTACATACCCGCCAGCGGTCAGCACCAACACACTTTCATCATCGGGAATGAGGTCTTCTTGACTCATCATTTTTACCCCACCTTTGACGATTTTTGTACGTCTATCATCACCATATTTTTCGGCAATTTCAAGCAATTCACTTTTAACGAGTCCAAGCATTTTTGCCTTACTCTTTAAGATTGCTTCCAAAGCTTTGATTAATTTTTGCACTTCAGCCAACTCTTCTTCGATTTTCTTGCGTTCAAGTCCTGCAAGTTTTTGCAGACGCATATCAAGAATCGCTTGGGCTTGAATGGCGGAGAATTTAAACTCCTTCATCAACGCCGCGTGTGCGGTCGGCACATCCTTACTCGCGCGGATTAATTTAATAATCGCATCAATGTGATCAAGCGCTTTTTTGAGACCAAGCAAGATGTGTTCACGATCTTGTGCTTTAGTTAAATCGTACTGGGTTCGACGACGGACCACTTCAGCCCGGTGTTTTACGTATTCTTCGAGAATTAACTTCAAAGATACCGTTTGAGGAATACCGTCAACCAAAGCCACCATGTTGTAGTGGAAGGTGTCTTCCAGTTGGGTGTGTTTGTATAATTTATTTAAAACTGTTTGTGGTTGGGCGCCAGATTTAAGTTCGATAACCACCCGAATGTCATTGGTAGACTCGTCACGCATTTCACGAATGCCTTCGATTTTCTTTTCGCGCACTAAATCAGCGATCTTCTCCTGCATGTCGGCTTTGTTTACCCGAAATGGAATTGAGGTAATAATAATGGCAAACGCGCCTTTTTTATCTTCAACAATCTCCGCTTCACCGCGCACCACGACCCCACCGCGCCCGTGAGTATAGGCGTGTTGAATGTCCTTTTGGTTAAACGCTACCGCGCCCAAAGGAAAATCGGGACCTTTTACAAATTTAAGCAAATCATCCGTCGTGGCGTCAGGATTATCAATCAAGTATTCAACTGCCAGTGAAATCTCTCGCAAGTTGTGTGGTGGAATATTGGTCGCCATTCCCACCGCAATACCGAGCGTTCCCATGAGTAACAGGTTTGGTACAGCCGCCGGCAAGACTATTGGTTCTTGTTTCGTGCCGTCAAAGTTTGGTCGCCAATCAACGGTATCTTTTTCTAGATCACGCAACATTTCTTCCGCCAGGCGAGACATTTTTGCTTCGGTATAACGATAGGCAGCGGCTGAGTCACCGTCAATAGAACCAAAGTTTCCTTGTCCTAATACTAGTGGGTAGCGGGTAGCAAACGGTTGCACCAACTTCACCATCGATTCATATACCGCCGCGTCTCCGTGCGGGTGAAAGTTACCGAGCACGTCTCCTACCACCGTCGCTGATTTTTTGAACTTGCCACTGGCATTAAGCCCATTTAACCGCATCGAGTATAAAATACGTCGGTGTACAGGCTTGAGACCATCACGAATATCCGGGAGGGCCCGGGAGGTGATTACCGACATCGCATAGTCGAGATAGGAAGTTTCCATCTCTCCAGTGATACTTTGTGCCACAATACCGCGTTCAGGCATCGGGGCAGCGGCTTCGGGAGCAATTGTCTTCTTCGGCATAACAGAAATTACAAACTATTGATAAGAATTCGTGGCGCTAGTATACCACGAAAAAAACTAGCGGGCAGTCCCCGACGCGGTAGCGGCTGAGGTTGTTCCAATTAAAATGGGTTTTGGTTGCGTGGCTGACGTGCCAGTAGCCTGCATACCTCCATATTGAAATTCAGTACTCGAGGCCGTGACTTCATTGTCTTTAATTTGTTCCATATTTTCAGGTGTAATTTGCATCTCAAGCGCCGCCTCGGTACTAGAAGCAACTGAGACAGGGCCGGTGGTAGAAGCGGTTTTGAGTTCTTCTACCCCTTGTTTAACCGAGGTAAATTGTTGCTTGAGTTGGGTAAAAAAGTTACTAAAGGGAGCAGTGTTAGAGGAAGTAGCGGCCCCAGCTACTTGGGTTTCGCTCCCAAACCTTGCTGGCAAAGAGAGCGACCACACGCCGCCAATAGCGACCGTACAAAACACAGCAATCCCGAGCGCATACTGTTCACGCACGTGTTTTGGTTTACTGCGTATTTGATCTAAGAATTTAAATAACATTTTTTTATTTCCACATTTTCAACTTGAATACTTCCTTTTCTATCTTCTATATCCTCTATTCAATAGTATTCCCTATACTACTGCCAACACCGCCACTTCCCCTTCCATTTCGTTAACATCCTTGCGTTTGAGTGTTATTTTATCTACCGCCCCAACACTTGTTCCCATTTCTTTGAGAAATGCAGTCAAGGCTGTTTTATCGTAGTGCATCGGAATAACAAGCTTGGCTTCAAGTTTTAAGGCGAGCTTGGCTGCTTGCGGTACTTCGAGCACATCTCCACCCCCGATTGGGACAAATAATATATCAACATCCCCAAATTCGCCGAGAATTTTTGGGTCAATATCAGGAGAACTGATTGCTCCAAGGAACACCATGTTCATGTCTTCGAGCTTTACTTGGTAAATAGTATTGTAGCGCTCAACCTTGTCATAGGTAGTTTTTACCCCGTATCCGCGCGCCACCACATCGCCAATTTCATATTCACCCGGTCCGGCTACTACAAAAGGTTGCTTGCTACTATGCGCTACTTGGTCAGCCCCGTTAAAATCGGGATGATTCATCGAAATAAAGGCGACATCGGAACCAAATTTGGTAGAACTAAGCTTTGATTGTTTGCTAACGGGGTCAAAGGCCAGAGTGGTATTCCCAAAAGAAACCTTAAAACTCTGCCCGCCGTGATGTGTGATAACCATAATGGCAGTAGTATAACTTGAATAGAGAATAATGAATAGAGAACATTGAAAAGAAAACTATACAACTTTTTTATATCATATAATGTATTACTAAACGGAAGGAGGAACCAACATGTTTGATCTTTTGTTCATCATCTTCAATACCAGACGGTGGCTTCGCGACCATCCCGCTATCGCCCACGAACTCGGTCTTGAACTCGACTAACCCATTTATGGATACTTACGTATCCCCCATTCTTAGGGAGTATCTTCCTAAGAACAACCAACCCATTGCCAGCATTTTCAAAATGCTGGCTTTTTTCTGGACAATGTCCTGTTTTTATACTATTATTGCGCCACTTCGTAAGAAGATTATTAGTTTCCTAGCGGCACACGTTAACCCTGCATTGATGCTTACGGCCACGAGATATGGCAATGCAGACGCGTGTCGTCGGAATAAACACATATATAAGTAATATGTCTGAAGCAACTGAAGTAATTGGCTCAGGAGTAATGGCTGGCTACGCCGCCTCACTCCCTGAAGCGCCAAAAGAAGGATCATTAGTAGAAGGAACAGTGTCCGCTATCGGACGCGCTCGCGTGTATGTTGATTTGCCACCATTTGGGACTGGTCTCATTTTTGGACGTGAATATCTAAACGCTCGCGATATTTTGCGCAAAGTCAGTGTTGGCGACACGATTGCTGCCAAGGTAGTCGATGTAACTAACGAAGACGGATACATTGAATTATCTCTTAAAGAAGCTCGTCAAGCGCTCATTTGGGCTGATGCTGATGAAGCCGTTAAGAAAGGTACTGTGCTTAGTCTCGAAGTTAAGGAAGCTAACAAAGGTGGACTTATTATTGAATGGCAAGGTATCCAAGGATTCCTTCCAGCTTCACAACTCGGCGCTGACAATTACCCACGGGTTGATAATGGTGACAAAGATAAAATTCTTTCAGCCCTTAACTCACTCATTGGTAAGCACTTAAGTGTAGTAATGATTACTGCCGACCAAAAAGAACACAAACTTATCTTCTCAGAAAAGGGACCACAAGAAAAAGAAGAGAAGGAAGTGAAGGTTGGTAAGTACGAAGTGGGAGAAATCCTTAACGGTGAAGTTACTGGTGCGGTGGACTTTGGTATCTTTGTTAAAATTGAACAAGGTCTCGAAGGACTCGTACACATTTCTGAACTTGATTGGGGTCTCGTGGATGACACGCGCGCTCTGTACAAAGTAGGCGACAAGGTAAAAGTGAAAGTTATCGAAGTGAAGGATGACAAGATTTCACTTTCTATCAAGCAACTCCGTGAAAACCCATGGACTGAAGCTGCTGCTAAATTCAAGAAAGATCAAGTGGTACCGGGAGTTGTTATCAAATACAACAAACACGGAGCCCTGGCTTCAATCCAAGAAGGTGTAGCTGGACTCGTACACATTTCTGAATTCGAAACCGAAGAAAAGATGAAAGCCACCCTTTCTCTTGGAAACGTCTACCAATTCAAGATTGCCCTCTTTGAACCAACCGAACAACGTATGACTCTCTCATACAAAGACGCTCAAGCTGCTGCGTAAACAACTCAATAATTAATTAAAAACTGCAGGCCACGCCTGCAGTTTTTAATTAATGTGTAATAAAGCTTATTTGATATGAATTAGAACAATTTAATAAGACTACAAGATATATTATTGACTTATTATAATAAATATGACATTAATTAATTAGAAAAGATAACTCAACAGGAGCTAAAAATGAATCCCTTAAAGCAAGCATTATTAGAACTAGCGTACATGATTATATTCATTCTAGGGCTACTGTTAGGACCAGTTATGCTGGTAATGGGTTTCATCGTTTTATTTTCATCATTCTTTGTTCTTATTTTTACAGGCATAGGTTGGGATTTCATAATTACATTTTTGATAGCTGCATTAATGTATATAATTTCCCGAGTTGTGATTATGCAGGGAAATAAAGGCAGTTTTCTTGAAAAGAAACTTGGAAAATATTTTTCGTAGTTTTTGTAAATTACCCGCCCCCAATCTATCGGGGGGCGGGTAATTTTTTGACACCAATTTAGAGACTAGTATCATTAGAGTAAGAGTGATCAAGAAATGGAGATACCGATGCAAGTTCGAAAGAAAAAGAATCCCCCGTTATTTTTTTGGTTACTAGTGGCGGCACTTTCATTCTTTGGGTTTGGAGCACTATGCTTCCTCATTGGCATGAACTACACCTTCTATGGAACAGTACTCCCCGAAGGAACCATTTACCAAAAAATTGGAGTGATAATTGGCTTCCTGAGCCCAATCTACGTGATGTTTACCGCCATCCTAAAACTCATAGCCTACCGCCCCTAACCCCACCGCCTCCCGAATCAGGGTGGCGGTATTTTTTGTCCCAATAATGTAAATTTCTTCTTTTACTTGTGATAAATATAAAACAAATTGTTAATGAAGTAAGGACTTACAAAAATGAGTGAAATTCGCGAAGCGCAAATAAATTAAGACGAGGCGTACATTAGTACGTTGAGTTTTAATTTATGCAGTGCGACAAAGAAGTTCGCCATTTTTGGAAGTCCGACTAATTGTAGCGGTTCATGGCGGTTACATATCCATACTGTAATATCACCGTCAACACCTCCTCCACTTGCTTCTGCACTTCTTCTAAATGTTTTTTCTCAAACGTAGAAATCTTCCCTAACACAAAGCGCTCGAGCGCTGGCCCGACAGGTCTTTTTATCACTTCTTGTTGCCACGGCCAAAATGTTTTTTTAGCAATCCCAATTCTGATGCGAATAAAATCTTTGGTGCCGGTTTTATCGATAATAGATTTAATACCATTGTGTCCCCCGTCACCACGACCATGCGAGATACGCACCACTCCGAGAGGAAGATCAATATCATCATAGAGCACTATCAATTTATTAAAATCTTCTGGCGGTACAAATTTTACAACGGCACTTCCCGAGTTATTCATAAACGTTCCGGGATACAACACGCTCACATCTACCCCTCCGATTCTCCCGGAACTGACTCGCCCACTCACACCCTTGTCTAAAATAGCAGATGGTACATGAAATTTTGTACAAATATAATCAAGCACAATCCACCCCATATTATGGCGGGTGTTTGCATATTCAGCTCCGGGATTGCCCAATCCAACAAGGTAGTACATATATAATGATGGTAGTATACCAGCCTTTTCCAATCTATTGTATATCGCACCCTTAGCATATATAGTAGCCCTAGAAACCGTAGAAAGGATACGCCGTGGATCGGTTGACCCAATTACTGTGGAATGAAACAAGTATCTGGCCCTGGAACTTACAAAATCAAGGACCAGACGTACATCGCATTAAAATTTCCAACAAAAAATTTCATCTCGAAGTCCGGGTATACTCTACCCGATTGGAAATTGAGCGCCTAATCATTCCCTCTCGCTACCGTGGCCGGAAATTGGGCACAGCGATAGTCACCGCACTTAAAAAATTTGCCGACGAGCAAAAACTCAACACGCAAGTTAATTACCCGTTGGCGCAATCAGTAAAATTTTGGGAAAAAATGCGCGTTGAAAAAAATATTCTTGTGTATGGATGACCAAAAAAGCCATAGCTCGCGCACCGCGCGAGCTATTTTAAATTTAAAATTCGAAAATTTGCATCACACTTTTTTCTCGAGTATACTGTTGTTACTTTTGTCTATGTCTCTGTTCTCTTCACGTAAAAAAACTCATAGTGACGCGGTTATTATCCCCGCTACTGAAGTTACGTTAGCGTCAGAACCAAAAAAAGAAAATGCTCTCCTCGATATTGTTCGCTTCTCCCTGATTGCACTGATTATTGTCATTCCAATTCGTACATTTATCGCGCAACCGTTTATCGTATCGGGTGCCTCTATGGAAAACACCTTCTACACGGGTGAATATTTAATTGTCGATCAACTTTCATACGAACTACACTCTCCAAAACGAGGCGAGGTGATTGTATTTCGATACCCTAAGGACCCTTCAAAGTTTTTTATTAAACGTGTCATTGGGCTCCCCGGGGAAACGCTCAGTATTGAAGGCAGTACCGTCCGCATTAGTAATCCGCAATACCCCAACGGTTTTATTTTAGATGAACCCTACATTAAAAGTATGGAAAACGGGACTGAATTGACCGAGGAATTAGGCGACCGGGAATACTTTGTCATGGGTGATAACCGTGACCAAAGTTCAGATTCTCGCTACTGGGGCGTTCTCCAAGAAGAACGGATTGTCGGCAGAGCGTTTGTTCGTCTGTTTCCCCCGAGCCAGATGGATTATTTGCCCGGAGCCGTGACCACAGACACCATTACTAGTACACCGTAACCAATACACCTATGCGCACCGAAACCAGCCCAACCGAGTTCCTCCGCATTGCAGCTCATACTGCGGAACATTTTGGATTTAAAACGGTCGAGAGTTTAAGTAAAGATCCGGTTTGCAAAAACTGCGCTACCTCACTGCCACATTCTATTTCTGATAGTGACCGTGACCTTGACGCGGTATCAGGGCTTTTAACGAGTGGCCTGGCACGGTACTGTGACGAACGACTTCATGCCTTTCCTGGACCAGTACTACTCTATTCAATTGAGACACAGCCTAACAGTAACGAAACCGCTGTTGCCTTTCATATTTTTAACGTGCAAAAAAGTATTGCCGAAGCGATTTTAATTCAAACCAGTCGGGCCTTGGCAACTGAACTCGGATACAACGAACACACAGTGCGTATTAACTCACTAGGAGACACTGATTCAATTACCCGGTATGGCCGCGAACTCACCAACTTTTTACGCAAGCGTCTTGATCTCATGCCCGACAGCGCGCGAGAACTTATGAAGACTCACTCTCTCTTGGCATTGCAGGACTTAGTTACGCTCGACCACGATTTAGCGTATAAAAGTCCAAACCCACTTGAATATTTAAGTGACCAAAGTCGCAAACATTTCCGCGATATTATTGAGTACCTCGACATGAGTGAAACTCCCTACGAAATTGATTCAAAAATGCTCGGACACCATGAATATTACTCTGACGCCTTATTTGCGATTGACCTACCAAAACTTGAAAGCGGATTGGATAATCCCCTCCACATTCGCGGCGGACGATTTGATGCTTTTGTAGAACGTAAAACCAAAAAGAAAACAGCGGCAACTGGTGCAGTAGCTATCTTGCGAGAACGACCAGCCCCCGCCCGTACCCCACGCTTTAAACTCGACACTCCGGCTGTTTCCATTATTCAGTTAGGTTTTGGTCCAAAAATCCGTAGTTTGATGATTGTGGACGAATTACGCAAAGCTGGCGTTTCGGTGTACCAGGACCTCGCTAATGACTCTTTATCAGCGCAATTACGCGATGCTGAGGCCCGGGGGGTGAAGCATGTAGTGATTATCGGCCAAAAGGAGTTTGTTGACGGCACCGTCATTTTGCGTGATATGGAAGCCCGCAAACAAGAACCAATCCCTCATGACATGCTCGTGCGTCGATTGAAGCGAGGCGTGGTGATGGCGTAACAAGAAACTCCATAGCTTACTGATGTATTAAAATTTGAGCCCGATCGCAGTTCGCGAGCGGGCTCAATGTTTTTCTACTGTACTTGTGTAGTTAACTCTCTCCTGATTTTCCAGCTGGAAAGCCAGACGACGAATCCGATCATCAGGGCGAAATCGAGCATGTTTGCAAATTGCAGTAGGCCAATCAAGCTACCCTGCCACCCTGCCAGAGCGAATCCTTGATAAACGAGCAGGCTCGGAAAGATGATGCATTGCAACAGCACCCACTTCACGTTCCCTCCTAGACCAATCGCCAAGCCCAGTGTGACTCCCCACAGAATTGTGAGGAAAGCTAGCGGTAAAAAGGGACTGATGTCATACAATACTGCCAGAATCGCCCACAGAACGACGAAACCAACACCCACCAACGTCCCACTAGACTCATTATTCTGCATTTTTCTTCCTTTCATTTGTTGATGCTAGGGAAATATCTCCATAAATTATAATACAATAAACATAGTGATATGTCTATACTTTGAGAAAAATTTTTGACTAGCTAAATCGGAAACTTTCCCAAATTTCGCTTTAAATTGCTTTAGCTACGCGAAGACAAGTAATTTGTGATTGAGCCGTATTGCTATACGGTGAATGAGCAAATTGCGCAGTCGACAAAGTAGATGAAGTGATTTTAAGCGAAATTCTTGCATTTATTAAGCTTAAATGTTATTGTTCTGCCCACATATGGCAATAAACGTAGAAGTTGTAAAAAACAATAACGAGAGCAGTGCGAACGTAATTCGCCGTTTTCAGAAGCGCGTACAAGGTGCAGGTATTATTCGTAAAGTTCGTGACGGTCGTTACCGAACACGTGTCAAAAGTGACAACGTTCAACGGTTTGCAAAACTCAAAAAGTTAACAAAAAAAGTTACGTACGAGAAAATGCTTAAACTTGGAAAAGTTCAAGAACGAACAACTGGACGACGATAATCTCCAAAGAAATATACAAAAAGCGCCTTCGGGCGCTTTTTGTATTATTGAGTGACTAAGTATAAAATTGACATTTTGAATAATCGTTATACAATGCTAAACAGTTAGAAAACCAAAACAACCGAGGTGCCCATGCCTGTATCGGAAAAAAACAAAGCCGAGAAAGTGCCTACCTGCTATAACGATGGAAAGATAGAGGTGTTTACGAATTCCCAGGGAGAAGTCTTTGTAGTTGACCTTGTAACAAAGACAACGCTGCGTATCAAGCAGCACGTCAGGGGCGGACTGGCATTTACTACCAAGGGACGAGTTGAACTCGAGCCGGTTGCTGACATCCTCAAAGGACGCATCACAAAACGCAGCTAAACCAACTACCGCCTCCCCAACATATCGGGGTGGCGGTTAATTTTTTGCAACTACTACCCGCTCACAGGAGCGGGGTTATTTTGTACAACAAATTGTGTCATAATGACGTAACGCCTTATTTATATGCCTCCCTTCTCTATTGCTCAAAAAGTTAAATCTATTCCCGTTTTTCCGTATGAGACTATTAAAAATGACATTTTGGGTAAAAAGTACTCACTCTCTGTATCATTTGTGGGACCCACACGCGCTCAAAAATTAAATGAGCAATATCGCAAAAAAACGTATACCCCGAATGTACTATCGTTTCCGTTAGATTCAGCCACTGGTGAAATCGTTATTTGCCCTGCTATCGCTCGCAAAGAACACAAAGAATATCAACTCACGCACAATGGATACATTGGATTTTTATTTATCCATGGTCTTCTCCATCTTAAAGGGCACGATCATCATAACGACGAGGAAACTATTGCGATGGAAAAACTGGAAAAACGATACATGCAAAAGTATTCTATTGTATAATCGTCATCACTAACTATGTCTGAACACATCATCACCGGTATCGACGTCGGCACCTACCAAATTAAGGTAGCGATTGTTCGTGTACCAAAAAATCGTGATGAACGAGCCCTGCCTCAAATTATTGGTACCGGCTTTGCTGAAAGTCGCGGTCTTCGTAACGGGTACATTATTAATGAAGCAGATGTCGTACGCAGTATTCGCAGTGCGGTCGCTCAAGCAGAGAAGGCAGCGGGCGTAAACGTAAAAAAAGCGTATCTCTCGATTGGAAGTATTGGACTTGATGAAATGGTTTCCACTGGTGAAATTATCACCTCGCGCGCTGATTCAGAGATTACTCAAATTGATATTGAAAAAGCGACCGCTGATAGTGAAGAGCGTATTGTTGATCATATTCCCAATCGTAAAATCATTCACGCTATTCCCCTGCGGTACCGCATTGATGGTGAAGAAGTGCTAGGCAAGCCCCAGGGTATGAAAGGCACCAAGCTCGAAGTTGATACGTTATTCATCACCACCTTTGAACAGCACTTAAATGATCTCATCGGCGCTGTTGAACGTACGGGAGTGTACGTCGAAGATGTAATGGCTTCCCCACTGGCTGCCAGTTTTGTCATCCTCTCCAAGACCCAACGACGAGCCGGCTGCATCATGGCCAACATTGGAGCCGAGACGGTATCAGTTGTGGTATTTGAAGACCTCACCCCAATCTCCCTTAAGGTCTTCCCAATTGGCGCTAATGATATAACCAATGACATTGCCCTCGGTTTAAAAATTACGCTTGAGGAGGCCGAAAAAATTAAACGAGGTGGCATCACCGGCACGACCTTCCCCAAAAAGAAACTGGAAGAAATCATCAATGCACGACTTTCAGACATCTTTGAACTTATTGACTTACACCTCAAGAAAATCAAAAAAGACGGACTCCTGCCAGCCGGAATTATTTTAACTGGTGGCGGATCAACCACCCTTGGTATCCAGGACTTAGCCCGTACCGCCCTCAATCTTCCTGCTCGTATTGCCACCTTGGAAGTTGGTAAAAATACTAAAGTCCGCGATGCCTCTTGGGCCGTTGCGTATGGCCTCTGTATGATCGGAGCAAGCGACGAAGCCGATACGTCACCGATAGGGATAGCGAAGGCGACTAAAAGAACAGTATTAGAATGGCTAAGCCAGTTCCTGCCTTAGAGCTTCCAGAAACGGCGAACTTCTTCGTTGCGCTGCGGTAAATTTTTACTCACCGTACGAATGTACGGCTCGCAATAATTTCCTTGCGCGCCACGAACTTCATCCATTTCTGAAACCTCTAGATTTACTTTAATTAATTAGGTTTTAAAGATTTCTTGGATTTTAAATTTTATACAAAGAAACATAGATGGTAGTTTGTCAAAGACACACTTGTCACGTTCGTCAATATAGTGACAGGATTTTTTATTACCTGTATGATACAAGTACGTAACAGTTTGGTGACCCTTACTTACGGAGGTAATTTATATATTTTTATTTATGGAACAAATTAAATCAGATGTAGAATCTTTTGCGCGCATCCGCGTTGTCGGTGCCGGAGGTTCTGGAAACAATGCCGTCAACTACATGGTTGGCGCCAAAGTGAAAGGTGTCGAGTTCATCGCCATCAACAGTGATGCGCAAGATTTGCATCACTCACTCGCTAAGAAGAAAATTCACATCGGTAAAAACTTAACCCGCGGTCTTGGTGCTGGAGGAAACCCCGACATGGGACGACGAGCAGCTGAAGAAACTCGTGAAGAAATTAATAACGCAATCAAAGGATCAGACATGATCTTTATCACCTGTGGTATGGGTGGTGGTACCGGAACTGGTGCTGCTCCCGTAATTGCAAAAATTGCTCGCGATAGTGGAGCGTTAACTGTTGGCGTCGTCACCAAGCCATTTCTGTTTGAAGGTCAAGAACGTATGCGTTTAGCATTGCAAGGTATTGAAGAGCTCAAGAAAGAAGTTGATGCCCTGATTATCATTCCGAACGATCGCTTACTTGCTATCGTTGATAAAGAAACTACTGTTCAAAATGCGTTCCAACAATGTGACAATGTTTTGAAACAAGCTGTTGAAGGTATCTCTGACTTAATCACCATGCCCGGTATCATCAACGTCGACTTCGCCGACATCCGTTCCGTCATGGAAAATGCCGGATCAGCGTTAATGGGTGTAGGTGTATCAACTGGTGAAAAGCGGGCGGAAGAAGCAGCACAAGCCGCCATCAATTCCCCACTTCTAGAAGTATCAATCACCGGAGCAAAAGGTGTACTGTTTGCAATCGCTGGTGGTGATGATTTAGGAATGCTCGAAATTCAAGATGCCGCTCGAGTAATTACCGAATCAATTGACCCTCAAGCCCGCGTAATATTCGGAGCTATCAAAGATGAGAAGCTCAAGAAAAATGAAATCAAGGTAACAGTGATTGCTACTGGCTTCCCCGAAGAAATGGGATCACACAACGCCACCATTTCTCGACGCGCTCCCGTAGCCCAACCTGAACCAATGGTGATGGAAGAAGAACGAGTACCAGAATCACGTGGACGCATCTTCAATTCTCTCGGCGGACCACGTCGCGCTGAAGTAGAAGAGGTAGCCGTAAGTGCCCCTCCCCGAGTAGAAACCATGGAACCAAAACCCGAACTACCAAGACGCGACCCTAAACCAGTAGATGTGATTGACGAAGAAGAGGACGATTGGGGTGCAGTCCCTGCATTTCTCAGACGTTCAAAATTGAAATAATTTTGAACGTCGAGAAATGCGGGACTGCAAACCGCAGCGATACGAATCGCCCCTTCCTAGGGCGATGAGGCAGCGAGGTGGGGTCGCGAACACTTAGTAGAATTTGCACGAAGTGCAACATTATACTTAGTGATTCGTGACCGGTACCAGCATTCTCTAAAACTAACCAACCTTTCCACCTTTCAAACCCCGGCTTCTGCCGGGGTTTTTGTTGGTCATTTTACTGGGTATAACCCCCCTATTCAAAACATGGTAAACTACTGTTCACTT
>JAZKIJ010000035.1:0-1900 GCA_040384905.1 Patescibacteria group bacterium | reverse complement strand
TATCGGAAGTATTTGTGGAAAGAATTGACTTGTATCCGGTGTTGGTAGGAGAAATGATTATGGTGGGTGAGGAGACGGGTCAGATTTCTGGTATGTTGGGAGAACTGGCTATTTTTTATGAAACCGAAATTGAAAGAAAAACGAAAGATCTTTCCACCATCATTGAGCCGCTTTTGATGGTGGTGATTGGTGTTGGTGTTGGTTTCTTTGCTTTGGCTATGATTGCGCCTATTTATTCAATATCTGATGGTTTGAAGTAATGATGCTATTTGTATACATGAAAAGAGGATTCACTCTGATTGAGTTATTGTTCACAATTTCTTTGATAGCAATTGTATCAACTTTTGTTTTTACTGCGTTTGTTGAATACGGAAATCAGCAAGTTTTTCAGTCAGCAGTGGTCGAAGTCGCTTCGGTGATTAAAGAGACCAGGCAAAAAACCCTTTCCTCTGAAACTACGACTCAATTTGGTGTCTACTTCGCAGCCGATCATTTAGTTGTATTTGAAGGGTCTGTTTATAATCCAGCTAGTATCACAAATCAAATAAAAACTTTGCCAGGAGTGACAATTACTCCAGTGCTGACGGGTGGAGTTTCAGAGTTTGTTTTCACTCGCCTAACTGGTGAGCCTACTGCTACCGGAGTGGTTACTATTACAGATAATCGTTCTGGTTCCACCGAAGAGATAACTATTCTAAGCTCTGGTCTGATAGAATAAACTAATGCGCACCTTTTACACTCAGTCATCTTCGCGAGGAATTACTCTGGTTGAAGTATTGGTGGCGGTGGGGATTGTGTCATTAGCCAGTATTTTTATTGGACTAACCGTCTTTCAGTTTGCAGAATCACGCAAGGAGTTATTACATGAAACAGATAAGATGTATTTGGCGGAAGAGGGCTACGAAATTATTCGTCTATTACGAGACGAAAATTGGGTAAATTTAAGTGGATTAACGCTAAATACGGATTACTATTTGCAGTTAAGCGATACTACTCTCGCGATTGGTACTGTGCCGGAAATAATCAACGGACGTTATACCCGCCTTTTTAAATTGTTGCCGGTCTATCGAAACGCCACCACACAAGAAATCGTTTCCTCTGGCGGTGTGCTCGATAATGATTCTTTTAAGGTGGAGGTGTCAGTCGGTGATGGTAATGGAACCACTACGGTGGAAGCATTATTAGTGAATTTCTCAGCACTATGAACCGTTTAATGTTTAAAAAAACAGCGTCCGGCTTTACTCTCGTCGAGGTGCTTATTTATATATTTATTTTTATACTAATTAGTGGCGGGGCGTTAAGTTTACTTTTTTCTCTGAGCGATTTATTTACTCAGTACAAAATAAGACAAGCGCTGTTAACATCGGGTACCGTCGCGATGGAGCGAATGATTTTGGAAATACGAGAAGCAGATTCCGTTGTGTCTGCCGCCGCTGACAATTTAACCTTAATGAATAATTCAGATACTGTTAGATTTAGAAAAAATGGCAGTAACCTCGATTTATACAGAAATGATCTTTTACAAAGTACTCTTAATACTTCAGTTGTGGAGATTGTAAACTTAAACTTCCATTCGTACACTCTGAATGATATTGAATTAGTCAGGATTCAATTAGAATTACGCTCTACGGTTGGAGCCGAGAGTGAGGATTGGACTATTAATAGCGGAGCAATTCTACGTGGTGCCTATGATAAATCATCGTAAAACACAAAGAGGGGCGGCTATGTTATTTTTCGTAATGTTTTTTGTCATTGCTTCCAGCGCGCTTGCGTTTTCGCTTGGTCGGGCCGTGTATAGTGACTTATATGCAGTTACTTCATTACTTTCTTCCAAGGTATCGTATCTGACAGCGGAGTCAGCGTTAGAAGATCGAGTTTATAAAATGATGTCGGGAACTTT
>JAZKIJ010000034.1:2468-21348 GCA_040384905.1 Patescibacteria group bacterium | reverse complement strand
TTCATATACTTCTATCGTACCGCATTGTGTAACTATAAACAAACCTTGTCTACAATTGCGAGCGACGTAGTTTGTAGTTTATACTACTGCTAGTTTTGATCTTCTCATGTGAAAGGAGTACCCTGTGTCCGATAAAACGTTCGTCGCCATCACCTTTAACACAGAAAGTGGTGGCCGACCGCACTTTCATGAATACGTAAAAACACTGGTGGCGGAAAAGTCACCGGATGTGATTGCGTTTCAAGAGGTGCACAACGCCCAAAAGCCTGAGGCACCGACATTGTTCATGCCGAATGACCCGGGTAAGCGCACGCATCCGATTCGACTCCATCTGTATGATGAGTTGAAAAGCTTGCTTGGGCCGACATACACTTCATATTTCGCTGCCCACCTGCAAGGGGTACATGATCTGGAAGGGTGTGCCTACGAAAGTTTGTACGGACAAGCGTTGTTTGTGCATACTCGCTGTGTAGTTGATTTTTTTAGAAGCGACTTTGTGTATGGTCGCCGTAATCAGTTCAATACCGAGCATGAAGGCGGGACTCCCGCCGGAAAAGCAGCGTTATCAGTTTCGTTGCAAATACCCTCCGGCGAAAAAATTGTTGTCACCAACCTTCATGGATTTTGGTCACGACACGGTAAAATCGACATGCCAGAGCGGTTTACGCAGAACAAAGGTATCGACTGGCATGTGGGGCGGGTGCTCTCAGCGACCGCTAAAGATGCCCGCTTGATTGTGCTGGGAGACCTCAACTACCGTTCGGATTTGCGTGCACTTGAAGATTTGCGCGCCAAGTCATTGTTCGGGAGTGAAGGAGGAATCGTCCTCAATCATCAGTTTGATGTTGTGCGAACGCGAACCGACCATTACTCAAAGTGGGAACAAGAACCTGAGGCTGATTTTGTTATAGCATGCCCTCGTTTGGCCGAAAATGCCGTGTACCTCAAGCCTGATCTACAGGCACCCTCTGATCACGCTTCAGTGATTGGTCGTTTTGCCTTCAACTGATATGCCCTCTACCACTCCTTGGTAGGGGGCATATTTTTATAAAATTGGAGTATACTTATAGCTATGGAAAATCAAACACCAAAACATTTTGTGTTGCAGTTAGGCTCACTTATTAGTTTATACCTATCGTTAGGATTTTTACTCAGTTTATTATTTGGCGTTATTAACTTACGCTTCCCGGATGCTACCGAAGGGTACTGGGCTATCGAATCAGCGACTGACGCCGTGCGACTAGGGATTGCGATGGTGATAGTATTTTTACCAACCTATATTATTCTCACTCGTTTAGTAAACCAACTACGTCGCAAAGAAAAAAATAGTTCATATTTATCTTTGACTAAATGGCTCGTCTACTTATCCCTTTTAGTAGGGGGAGGAATATTACTCGGTGACCTGGTGGCTGTGATTATGGCCTTCCTTGAGGGTGATATGACACAACGATTTATTTTTAAAGCGCTCGCGGTACTCGTGGTAGTAGGAGCAGCTTTCCATTACTATATTTTAGATGCTCGTGGATTTTGGCTTAAAAATGAGAGTAAGTCAGTGATGTATGGCTATGGAGCTATGATCGCCGCTTTTGTAGTGCTCGCAATTGGCTTTGCCCATATCGACACTCCTAATTCAGTACGTGAATTAAAGCTTGATGAAAAACAAGTTTATGATTTACAAAACATCCAGTGGCGATTACAGGACAAACTCATAACGAGTAGTACTACACCCGCTAGTCTCGAAGAGCTGTATGGAGAGTTTGCGATTCCCCAAGCTCCCGAAGGTCGCCCCGCCTACAAATACGAACCAACTGACAATGGCTTTCGATTATGTGCCACCTTTTCAGCGGATAGTATTAATCCAGAAGGAGAATTTGGGATGACCCGTGACTCATCAATGCCTATCAAAAATCCTGATAACTGGTCATACAAAGCCGGTGAATACTGTTTTGATCGCGTAATTAAATAAGTACGTCTTATAAAAAACACCTAGCTCAATTGAGCCAGGTGTTTTTTATGTCTATAGTTTACGGAATAGGGATAGTGACCACAAAGGTAGTACCTTGGTTTTCAATTGAGTTTACTTCAATAGTACCGCCCAATATCTCAACTGATTCCTTCACGATATACAACCCTAATCCAGTTCCTTCAGCCCGATGGAGCAGAGCATTACTGGCGCGGAAGAATTTAGTAAACAGTCGTTCTAATTGTTCGGTCGGAATACCAATACCCGTATCAGCCAGGGTAAACACCAGGGCATTATTCGATACAACATAACTTACTTGAATAGTGGCGCTATTTTGAACATACTTTACCGCGTTAGAGAGCAAGTTACTGGTAATAATGTGGAATAACCGAGTATCAGTACTCATTTGTAAATCAGCCGGCTCAAAGGAGCGAATAAGGTTAATCTGCTTTTCGGTCACCGCTTGCTGGTACTCGTCAATAATCGCTTCCATATACTCACGAACGCTAATGGTTTCGTAGGTGGTAGCAAAAGTCCCGGTTTCTAATTTTGAAACACTTAAAAAGTCATTAATCAAAGCGAGCATGCGACTGACGTTGCGCGTGATTTTATCGAGGTAATTTTTTTGCTTGTCGTTTGTTACGGTGCGCAATGAGCGTTCAAGCAACTCAACGTTCCAGCGAATCGCCGCAATGGGGGTGCGTAATTGGTGGGTAGCCAAGGCCACGAACTCTGTTTTAGCGGTATCAATTTGTTTACGATGGGTCATATCAACGAGCGAAACAAGACGCTGGTTAAACGTCTCATTAACGAACAACGACACTGACACCCAGCGCTTTTCATCAGTATAGGTTGTGATTTCAAATTCAGTATCAAAAAACGAAACATTGGCCTGCAGTTTACCCAAAGTAACTGACAACACATTGTCGTCCGGATTACTTAATCGATCAATAATCGTACTACCAAATATAGTTTCGGAGTTTGTTTGCAGTAGCCGTAATGCCGCTTGGTTGCAGGTTGTGACCTTACCTTTTTCATCCAGCGTGAGGTAGGGAACAGGGCTTTGTTTGTACAAAGTAGCGTAGAGCTCTCGTGAGGCATGAATTTGCCCCTCATGATTTTTTTTAAGCTCTTCGTCAGGTGAACCATACAATCCCAAGTATAAAAGGAGTAGGAAAAAGAAAATTGCAGTTTGCCAAATTAAACTATAAGGTATCAAAAATACCGTGCCCATAGCCGTGAGGCTGGCAAAAATAATGGTAAAAACTACTAGTATAAAAATATTTCGTAATCGATGGGCTGTGGTATCACTAATCGAAACCTCCATAGACCTATCGTATCATCTTTCATCACGTTCTCATGTGAATCATTGTATATATTGCAGAATAAAAGCTGTGGTATACTTTCGACAATGAGTAAGCATATTCTAATTGTTGAAGATGAACCGGACCTACGAGAGGCTATGGTTGAAGCATTAACTGAAGGTGGGTTTAATGTGTCTGCTGCTCCTGATGGTGCGACTGGTTTAGAGTTTGCCGTAGCTGAAAAACCAGATTTAATTTTAATGGACTTGATGATGCCGATTATGGATGGGCACGAAATGTTACGCCGCCTTCGCCAAGACCCATGGGGCCAGACTGCACATGTGGTTGTGCTCTCTGCTATGGATGATGTAGCAAATATTGGTCATGCTCACGAAGCGAAGCTCGAAGACTACATTGTAAAAGCACACACTAGTCTTGATGAATTAGTAAAGCGGGTCAAAGAACTTACCGTATAAAGAGTTCACTCGAACCAAAAGTGGTTATTTAATAAACAAACGCTTGCTTTCTATTTACAAAAATTACCATTATTGTAAAATAAAGTAAGGCTGGTACAAAGAGGGAGGTGCACCATGCGGGTATTTAAACGGTTGCGCAATATCGACATCTCGACCTGGAGTATACTATTGCTGGTGGCAGCCGGCATTACTGTGATTATGAGGGCAGTTGTGTAACAACGACACATAGAATAGATTCGTGCATACACGAACAACGGTAAAACTACGACGCTTCATTTTTATGGAGCGTCTTTGACTATTTGAGAAACTAAAGACATAATGTGAATCTATTCCTAACAAGCGTAATACCATTGTATGCACAAAAAATTTGATTCTGGTGAGATAGAAAAGAAATGGCAAGCCATTTGGAAAGAATCTGGTATATACAATGTAGGGGAGCGGGATCTAACTAAACCAAAGTCCTACGTGCTTGTAGAATGGCCGTATCCTTCAGGTAATTTACATATTGGCCACTGGTATGCGTTTGCCGTACCCGATATTTACGCACGTTATAAACGCATGACCGGTCATCAGGTGCTCTACCCAATGGGATTTGATGCCTTTGGTCTTCCGGCTGAAAATGCCGCTATCAAACGTAACCTCAATCCCAAAGATTGGACCTACGAAAATATGGCCTTTATGCGTGAACAGCTCGAACGCATGGGTAACATGTTTAGTTGGGACAAAACTACAAATTCAACCGATCAAGACTACTACAAATGGACGCAGTGGATGTTTACCCAATTTTTCGAAAAAGGTATTGCCTATCGAGGTAAAGGCATTGTGAACTGGTGCCCAGGGTGTAATACCGCGGTTGCAAACGAACAAGTATTAGCCGATGGCACTTGTGAGCGATCGGGTGATATGATTGAAAAACGCGAAATGCCACAGTGGATGATGAAAATTACCGACTACGCTGACAGATTAATTGATGATTTAGACACCGTAGCCTGGCCCGAACATATTAAAGAAGCGCAACGACAGTGGATTGGTCGCAGTAAGGGAGCCAAAATAAACTTTACGCTATCAACGGGCGATGTGGTAACGGTATTTACCACTCGACCTGACACATTGTTTGGCGCCACGTACTTAGTACTGGCCCCCGAACATCCGTTACTCAGCAAATCAGAAGTTCGAGGCGAGACCTCGAACTTAGCGGACGTTGATGTGTATGTAAAATCAGCGACGCAAAAGGACGAACAAGACAGGTTAGACGCGACAAAGGAAAAAACCGGGGTAAAGTTAGATGCGGTGTTTGCTACGAATCCTGCGAGCGGGGAACAGATTCCTGTGTATGTAGCTGACTATGTACTAGGCGGTTACGGTACCGGCGCTATTATGGCTGTGCCCGCGCACGATGAACGCGATTATGCGTTTGCTACTAAGTTTGAATTGCCAGTAAAGTGTGTGACGCTTGCCCGTGAAATAATTTCACAAATGAATATCACTACTAACCCAAATGAAAGAGATGGTTACAGCATATTGTTAGAAAAATACAAAAACGGTGAGGGCTTTCATCCTGGATATGGAACATTAATAAACTCAGGTGAATTTGATGGGATGGATTCGGAAGAAGCTCAGGAAAAAATTGTCGCTAAAGTTGGTGGAGAAATGACATCGACATACCGGTTGCGTGATTGGTCTATTGGAAGGCAACGGTATTGGGGCGTGCCGATTCCGATTGTCTATTCACCTGAAGGCGAAGCGCATATTGTTCCCAAAGAACATTTACCGTGGGTACTGCCAGAGGATGTAGATTTTAAACCTACCGGCGTTGCGCCATTGGCTAAAAGTGAAGCGCTTAAAAAGCGAACTGAAGAAATCTTTGGTGCCGGGTGGACTCCTGAAGTAGAAACCATGGATACGTTTGTTGATTCATCGTGGTATTTCTTGCGCTACCTTGATAACAAAAACGAAGGAGGTCTTGCCTCCCTTGAAGCGCAAAAGGAATGGATGCCGATTGATATGTATTTTGGTGGAGCGGAGCATACAACTATGCACTTACTGTATTCACGATTTTGGCAAAAGGCGCTCTTTGACTTAGGTCTCGTCACCGAAAGTGAACCATATAAGCAACGTGTGAATCACGGCATGATTTTGGGTCCGGACGGTAACAAAATGAGTAAGAGTAAAGGGAACGTGGTTGACCCCGATGCACAAGTTGCACTCGTTGGTGCAGACACGGTCAAAATCTATCTGGCGTTTATGGGTCCATACGCTGATAGTAGCTATCCGTGGGACTTTGGAGGCATTGCTGGCGTGCGACGGTTCTTGGAGCGGGTGTATGGACTGGTAGACCATATTGGTGATTCTGAACCAACAGAACTTACTCGCCAGCTCCATAAAACTATCGCAAAAGTGGGGACTGATATTCTGGAATTCAAATACAACACCGCTATTTCCGCGATGATGATTTTGGTGAACCTGGCTGAAAAGGGCAGTATTACCAAAGCCTCATATGAGTTATTCGTTCGGATTCTCGCTCCGTTTGCACCTCATTTGACTGAAGAAATCTGGACTCAGCTGGGACACACGAGTTCTGTCCACGCCGAAACCTTCCCCGTAGCCGATATGACGCTCGCTATTGATGAAACTGTCGTTATAGGCGTGCAAATTAACGGTAAATTGCGGGGAAATATCACCATTGCCCCCGATGCAACGGAAGGAGAAGCGCTTAATGCCGTCCAAGATAACCCGTTATTACAAGAAAAATTACTCAGCGGAACCCTTAAAAAAGTTATTTACGTACCAGGGCGAATCCTCAATTTGTTATTACAATAAGAGGACAAAGCATTTGACGTTTAGTAAATGCCATGATATAAATATACATACTCACTTTGAGGAAACTCTTAATTATCAAGCTTTAGCACCAAGTATGATTACGTTCAAACCAAAACAAGTAACAAAAAAACTACTCGCAGCACTGCCTGAACGGGCACGTGATGTCCTTATAAAACGTTATGGCCTTGGCGCTGATAACGAGACTTTTACGCTGGAAGCTATCGGACAATCATATGGCATCACTCGGGAACGAGTTCGTCAAATCGAAAACTACGGTATTGCGTCAATTCAAAAATCTCCCGTGTACGCTGAACACGCTGACTTGTTCGCTGAACTCCATGATCTCATCAACCAACTTGGTGGTGGTGTGGTCGCTGAACACGTACTGCTTGATAATCTTGCACCAGACGAATCAACTCGTAATCACCTTTACTTCATCTTAGTAGTAGGTGACGCGTTTTACAAAGGCAAAGAAAATCCTCTCTACGCCCACCGTTGGTTTACCGAAAAGAAAGTTGCCGAAACCGTAGAGCGTGCACTCAAAAATGTACACGGCACACTTAATCGTGATGATTTGGTGTCTGAACAAGAAATTCTTAACCGCTTCCGCGCTGAATTAATTGAAATTGCTGACAAGCATGACGATCAAACACTAAAGCGATGGCTTTCAATTTCAAAACAAATTGCCCAAAATCCACTCGGTGATTGGGGTCCAAGTGACAGTCCAAATGTGCGTGTAAAGGGAATTCGTGATTACGCGTACCTCGCAGTTAAGCGTCATGGTTCACCAATGCACTTTAAAGAAGTATCAGAATCTATTAAGGAACTTTTTAAACACAAAGCCCACGTAGCAACTACGCATAACGAACTTATTAAAGACGCACGGTTTGTACTGGTTGGTCGTGGACTCTACGCCTTAACTGAATGGGGCTACACTGCTGGCGTAGTAAAAGATGTACTGCGAGAAATTCTTGCTAACGATGGTCCACTATCACGTGAAGAATTAATTGATAAAGTTCGTAAAGAACGATACGTAAAAGACAATACCATTGTCGTAAACCTCCAGGACGCAAACTTGTTTAAACGATTGAGTAATGGAACTTACACACTAGCCGACTAATTCAAAAAATGCGCCATTCCTCGGTATCTTTGTATGCCGAGGAATTAGCGTATTTGGTGAATAGCAGAGACAAATCACTGGGCTATAAGGTACAATTACATCACAATTATGGGCGATCTATTTAAAGTATTGATTGGAATTATTGCAGCACCACTGTTATTGATTACGGGGTTCTTTGTGATGCAGTACACTTTTTCCGCGATGGGTGTAGACGCTACGCCGATTATTTCTATCATGATAGCCATTACTCCGATTTGGCTACCCGTAGTATTGTTTTGGTTACTCTACGAAAAATGGATGGAGTACGTGCACAAAAAGTTTCGCATTAGCCAAGGACGATCTACGCTCCGGATAAAAATTCCGGCCGAAATTTTTAAATCTCCCGAAGCGATGGAAAACGTACTGGCTCAAGTACACAACGCGCAATCATCAGACAACCTCTGGCAAACCTATATTGACGGCAAACATCCGCTTATAATGTCTCTCGAAATCGTTTCGATTGGAGGTGATGTTCGTTTGTATATTAATTGTCCCACCAAGAAAGTTAAAAATGCCGTGGAAGCGCAACTGTACGCGCAGTACCCAGGTGTAGAAGTAGTGGAAGAAGAAATTGACTACACGGCTGAAATCATTCCTGATCACTCCAAGTACGATATGTTTGCCTTGCATATGCGTCAAAAAGGGGAAGAGGTATTTCCGATTAAAACGTACATTGATTTTGGCATGGACAAACTGCCTAAAGAAGAGTTTAAATTGGATCCAATGGCACCAATGATTGAACATATCGGCACCATTAAGCCTCACGAACGGATTTGGATTCAATTTTTGTGTACGCCACATATTAAGAAGAACTTTAAAAATGGACACATCCAAGGTCATGACTCGTGGGAACACGCTATTCAAGAAAAAATCGATAAACTCATGGGTCGTGAACACGATAAAACCGGTCCAGCAGAACTCGAAAGTCAGCCTCGTCTTACTACAGGTGAAAGAAATGTCATTGAAGCCATGGAACGACACATGGGTAAATATGCGTATGAAGTAGGAATTCGTTGGGTTTATATTACTAAGAAAGGCGCTTTTGATGGTAACGTGATTAGTCCATTGATTCGTTCGTTTGCACAATACGACATGATTGGTCGTAACCAACTAGGCGTAGCCTGGCGTACTGATTACGACTACAACATGTTCCAAGATTATTCAGGCAAGAAGAAATTACGACTCAAAAAAGAAGAAGTAGAACACTACAAAATGCGACAACCGATGCACGGCACATCAATTAATCCTTCAATGAAAATCCAAATTATGTCTGTTGAAGAACTGGCAACAGTATTCCACTTGCCTAGTAGTACCGTGATGACTCCTGGTCTCGCTCGTATCCCTTCAACTCGTAAAGAAGCACCGGCTAATCTGCCGACTGGTTTACCAATGTAATCAAGTATGTCTAGTAATCAATTTTCGTACGTATCAGGCACTGTTGGGGAACCACAACCAAAAAAGAAATCTTTTGGGTTGTTGTTTCTTTTGTTTGTCATCATACTCCTTATCGGCGGATTTTTTTACCTGCAACGTCTCGCGACACCACCAGCTGATTTCCCCCTCAACACCTTAATTGAAGTGGTCCCTGGGTCGAGCATTTCGGCTATTACCAAACAGTTTGAACAAGCGGGCGTCGTACGCTCTGATTTACTATTATATTTTGTACTCCTTACCTCATATGAACCTGAAGATGTAAAAGCCAGTACCTATGTGTTTACTGAACCGTATGATGTCTATGCTATTGCTGCTGCCTTGGTGCGAGGGGATTTTGATTCACTGTTAGTACCGTTTATTCATCGTGAAGGCGAGCCCGTAAAAGAAATTGCAGTCAATGCTAGCGCTCAATTAACGGACTTTTCCGCGGAAGAATTTATGAATTTAGCAAGCACCTCTGAAGGGGTACTGTTCCCTGAAACTTACCGCATCCCTAAAACCTTTACCCCCACTGAGTTATTTACCTTGATGACCGAGATGTACGAAGAAAAAATTGCTCCGTTACGTGAATTAATGCGTAATCGTAACTTAATTGAACGCGACGTAGTGATTCTCGCTTCCATTATCGAGCGGGAAGCCAATTCAGCGGACTCAATGAAATTAGTATCCGGCATTTTACAAAATCGCTTACTGCTTGATATGCCGTTACAAGTGGATGCCTCAATGGAATACATTCTTGAAAAGCCACTTAAAGAACTAACGGCTGAAGATTTAAAAATTGATACTCCGTATAACACCTATCTATATCGCGGGCTACCACCAACCGCCATTGGAAACCCCGGCATGGAAGCTATCATGGCGGTGCTGGAACCAACACCATCGGAGTATATGTTTTACATCACCGGCAATGACGGACAGTTCTATTACGCCAAAGATTTTGATGGACACAGGCAAAATATTGCTCGCTACCTAAAATAAAAATTTAAAGTAGGTATAACAAAAGGCGAGTGTTGAGCTCGCCTTTTAAAATCGATTGTAGCTCCGGGCTTACAATTTCAAACCATGGAGTTTCAATTGTTCATCAATTGCGTCAATGCTCGTTTGTACATCAGCCTCAAACAGCTCCCGGAGCGTATCTTGAATCTCTGAGGAAGAAGGGTGGAGGAACAAACGCGCATCACTTTTGGGTTGTTCGTAGGAAAAGGCCACGGTGAGGGCAGTGCCTTTTGCAAGCACGAGCTCTTTTCGTTTGGCAAGCAATTCGCCAACATCTTCCAGGAATTTGTTTTTCTGCGACTCACTTCTAACTATCCCTAACATCTGTAGCTCCTGTGCTGTTTGTTTTAATTAAACATAATATTTCACAATAAGTCAACACTATGGTATTCTTTTGCTCATATGACGAACGGTAAAAAAGTATTTGTTGGTCTCTCGGGCGGAGTAGACTCTTCGGTTGCAGCGTTACGGCTACAGCGAGAGGGGTACTCCGTGACCGGAGTATTTATCAAGGTCTGGCACCCGGATTTTTTGGTGTGTAACTGGGAACAAGAACGGTTAGACGCAATGCGTGTGGCTGCCAAACTAGGAATTCCATTTCTTACCTGCGATGCGGAAGCAGAATATAGGGATGCAGTAGCGCACTATTTTATTGAAAGTTACCGCGCGGGTCTTACCCCAAACCCTGATGTGATGTGTAACAAGGAGGTAAAGTTTGGAGCTTTTTATCGTTTTGCAAAAGAACGTGGCGCTGATTATATTGCGACGGGTCATTACGCGCAGACTATACAGGACACAGAAGGAGTTGAGATGCATCGTGGAGTGGATACTCAGAAAGATCAGACGTACTTTCTCTGGACGCTACCAAAACCGATTTTAGAGGAAGTATTATTTCCGGTTGGCAACAGCACCAAGGATGTCATTCGAGCAGAGGCGTTAAATGCGGGGTTACTGACGGCTACCAAACGTGATAGTCAGGGTGTGTGTTTTTTGGGTCACATTGATATTCCTGATTTCCTATCACACTACATAGATTTGAAAGAGGGTAGTGTGCTCAATGAATCGGGGGAAGTAATTGGAACGCATAAGGGAGCGTTTGTGTACACCATCGGGCAACGACAAGGCTTTATACTTAATGACCATAATCCCAATCGCGCGCCACTGTATGTAATAGCTAAAGATACCGTACACAACACCATCACCGTTTCAGAAACAGCACCGCTATTATTACCACAATCAACCATCACGCTTATTCAGTGTGTCACTACCAGTACACTAAAAATAGGAGAGGAGCTTCAAGCCCAAAGTCGGTATCGCCAAAAACCATTTGCAGTAACCGTAGAAAAAATTGACGACAATACTATCACTCTTACAGTAACTCAACAAAGTGAAGCCATTGCCTCAGGTCAATCCTGTGTATTATACCGAGGTGAAAGGTGTATTGGAGGTGGTATTATCTTGTAGTGTCTATCACGGTAACCAAAGCAGATGGAAGTACCGAGTACTTTAAAATTGAAAAGTTACGCCGTTCTCTACGGCGTGCTGGTGCTACACCCACAGAACTCACCAACATCATCATTGAGATAGAAAAACGATTGTATGATGGCATAACAACCCAGGCAATTTATCGCGTTGCTTTTGAGCTGTTGAGACAAACAGAACAGAGGGCCGCCACACGCTATTCACTCAGGCGCGCGTTGTTTGGTTTAGGACCCACGGGCTTTCCCTTTGAACGGTACTTGGGTCGAGTGTTTGAAGCTGAAGGCTACACCGCCAAAACCGGTATTTTAGTAGGAGGACACTGCGCTGAACATGAAATTGATGTGGCGGCGTTTAAAGTTGATCATAGTTTTGTTGCTGAAGCCAAATTTCATGCCCGTCCTGGTATAAAAACTGATTTACAAGTAGCGATGTATTCGTACGCCCGGTTACTTGATTTGCGTGACGCCACTATTTGCACTGATGATATTTGTGGTATCAAAGAGTTTTGGCTCATTACGAATACGAAATTTACCTCCGCTGCCGAGAAATACGCCAACTGTGTAGGGGTAAAATTGCTGAGTTGGGACTACCCGAAAAAAAATAACTTGCATGACCGCATCCAACGCGCAGGGGTTTATCCTATAACGGTCTTAGCCAGTCTCTCAACTAGTCAAATTGCCACCTTACTGCAACATGACTGTATTTTGACACACGATATTGTTGTTAAACCGCATATTTTACGCCATTTACACACCACCCCAAGTAAAATTGAAGCCATTTTGAATGAAGCCAGGAGCATAGAACAGGGGGAAGTGATAAACCGTTAATTTGCGGTAGTGTCAATACTTGTCTGGGTACTCTACGGTGCTATAATTTAGGTATTATCCTTTATTTCAGCAATTCATAAAAAGTTATATGGCAGAACAACTAAAAGAAGAATCTCAAAAAACAGTAGTATCATTTGTCGTTGGCCTCTTGGTCGGCGGACTCCTCGTCTGGGCATTTGCCGGCGGACCTGATGATACAGCAGTTGATACAACAACTGACGAAGACACAACCGAACTAACAGAAGATACGGATGAAGAAACAACTGATGAAGACATGGCCACTAACACTGAGGAAGACTCAGCCGTTCAAGTTGGTGAAGGTTCGGTGAAAGTTGATGGAGAAGCTAAAGCCGGAACAACAGTAGCGCTTACCGATGTTACGTTTCCAGCAAAAGAAGGGTGGGTTGGGGTACGTAACCTTAACGATGGAAAACTAGGAATGATTCTTGGTGTAGCGCGCTTTAGTGCCGAACAAGGACTTAACCCAAAACAAATTCAACTATTAACACCAACAATCGCTGGCCGTGAATACGCCATTGTATTTTACTCAGAAAGTGGTGACCGAAAGTTTAATTTGGCCAACGACGTACAAATTGAAGGTGATTACGCGACATTTACTGCAAAGTAGGGACTTGTTCCAAAATGCACGCATCTACTGCGTTGTTTGAATTATTTTGAATGCTCACCGTACAAGAAGTACGGCTCGCATCCAAAAAATCCAACGCCTTGTAGCTACGCACATTTATGAAACAAGCTTGATTACTTAGTTCGAACAAAAAATCCCTTGGGGGATTTTTTGGTTTTGGGTGGTGGGGTTGGGGCGTGATATACTGGGGGACTATGGCGGAATACTTTAAGAAATATAATCCTGATCGGGCGGCAGAGTGGAATTATGGCGGGAACAAATGGAAGTTATCGCGGTCAAAAATAGACGCGTTTCTTGAATGCCCGCGCTGTTTTTACGTTGATAATAAACTGGGCACTAAACGTCCCGGGATGCCGTCGTTTAATCTTAATATCGCGGTGGATGAACTCTTTAAAAAGGAATTTGATGTTCATCGAAAAGCAGGTACCAAACACCCGATTATGGAGCAGTATCAAATAGATGCAGTTCCGTTTGTACATAAAGATCTCGATACCTGGCGTGATCCGTTTGTGGGACTAATGTATACCGATCCCGAGACGGGGCTCATTGTCTCTGGCGGTATTGACGATGTGTGGCAACATAGTGACGGTTCACTGATTGTGGTTGATTACAAAGCGACCAGTAAGGAGGGGAGTATCACCTCACTGTCAGATTCAAGTTGGGGTGAACAGTATGAGCGACAAATTGGAGTCTACCAATGGCTCTTAGAAAAAATGGGCTTTACCGTAAACAAAACGGGGTACTTTGTGTATGCTAATGCGCTAAAGTCTGAACCTGGATTTAACAACACGTTAAAGTTTGAGACGACCCTGATTCCGTGCGCTGGAGACAATAGTTGGCTTCCCGAGACCCTGCGTAGCATTAAATCCTGCCTTGAGAGCAGCGAATATCCCGAATGTGGTCCAAAGTGTGAATACTGCCCGTACCGCTTAGCCTGTGGCCAAAAACTACAAACTATTCACATCAAGAAAAAATTGGTTAAAATTGAATAGTTTAGAAAATAGGATATAGAATATTGAAAATAGAAGATACGGAAAAACACGAAGCGTTGACATCTTCTATATCCTATATTCCATATTCAATATCACTAATATGTCTCTCTTCACAGAAAAAGTAAAAGATGTGGTTAAATCTATTCCCGCCGGGAGTGTGCTTACTTACAAAGAAGTAGCGCATAGAGCGGGTAATGCAAAAGCAGCCCGGGCGGTCGCAAATTTGATGGCTAAAAACTATGATTTGGAAATTCCGTGTCACCGGGTCATTCGTAGTGACGGGACCTTGGGTGGATACAACCGTGGTGGAATTGAGAAAAAACGTGCTATATTACAAACTGAAGGCTATAAATTTAAATAATATATGTTTAGCGACTCTCGCCTACAAAGTTTGCAGAAAGATTTAGAAAATCTTAATAAAGCTCAAGCTGCCATTACAGAAGACATCCGTTCTTTACGCTTAAAAATGGAAGCTCGACTGGCACAAATCAGAACTGAGTACGGCAATGATATTACCGCTCTTGAACGCAAATTTGATGCAAATACTCGTCGAATCCCTGATATAAGTCGACAAATTGAAAACAGACAACTAGAATTACAACGAGAACTAGAACGGAGCGCGGCCAATACTAACAGCGCTCCAAAAAAGTCAGGTTGGCTATAATTTTCAAACATGTACTCCTACCGCATCGAGCAGGCCATTAGAGCAGCTACTGTGTTACATCACAGCCAAACGCGTAAAGGATCGATGCCTTATCCGTACGTCACTCATTTGTATTCAGTGGCGATGTTACTGATGGAATTTACTGATAATGAAGATGTTATTATCGCCGCACTGCTTCACGACACCCTAGAAGATACCGATTACACCATGGAAGAACTAACCGAAGACTTTGGTGGTACGGTCGCTACAATTGTGGACGCCCTAACTGAAAAGAAAACCGAAGGCGAACGAACGGTATCCTGGGTTGACCGTAAAAAGAATTACGCTAAACAACTAAAAAATGGTCCGGACGAAGCGATTATGATAGCGGCCGCTGACAAAGCCCATAATTTCCGGACCTCTATTGAAGATTATTACGACGACCATAATCGGTTTCTGACTGATTTTGGCAAAAACCTTGATGAGCGGTTGGAGGTATACCAAACTATAGCCAACGTCATCAATCATCGATTGAAGGGTCCCTTACTTTCAGAATTTAATCACGTCTTTACCGAATACAAAAACTTCATCTATGACATCAAAAAAGCCCAAGAGTTCACCTTTTAAATACACCCCAACCAACACCCTCCCGCCATTACATAATTTTAGAACCAGTTGGGACTTAGTTTCTCACTATTACACATCGGAAAAAGACCCCCAGATTGAAAAGGATATTCTGGCTATTGAAGCTGCTTATACGCTGTTTGCTAAAAAGTTTGCCGGTAAGGACTTTATTAGTACACCCGCTAAACTACTAGCTGCCTTAAAAGCACAAGATGCGCTTATAGAGATTCCCGCGAGTAAACCGATTCTTTATTTTTGGTACCGCCAAACGCTTGATTCTAATGACAAGGTAGCGGAGCAACAAATCAACTTAATCAGTGATCGCTTAACAAAAATTGGTAACTTGGCTATTTTCTTTGGACTCGCCATCGCTAAAATTCCCGCCAAACTACAAAAGGAATATTTAAAAAATCCAACCCTCGCTCCGTACCATTATTTGCTATCCCAATCGTTTGCCACCGCCAAACACAACCTCACTGAAGCCGAGGAAAAAATCATGGCGTTAAAATCAAACCCCTCACGCAGTTTATGGATAGCCGGCACCGAAAAAATCATCAACAAACGTGAGATTGAATACAAGAAAAAGAAAATGCCTTTGGTGGAAGCGATTGAAAACGTTTCAGCGATTGCACCCATCGAACGACCAAAACTATGGAGCGTGATTCGTACTGAACTTAAGGCTTTGTCTGAAATTGCAGAAAATGAATTAAACGCCATTGTGATTGATAAAAAAATCAATGATGAGTTACGCGGGTACAAAGTTCCGTACGAAGCTAAAGTGCAAAGTTACGAAAACGATTTAACCAGTGTTGAAGCACTCGTTGAATCAATTAGCACTAAAGGTTTTGCCTTGAGTCGGAAATTTTACGAACTAAAAGCCAAAGCGCACGGCGTCACGAGCCTGCCGTACGCATCAAAGTATGACGCGCTCGGAACAGAGATAAAAATTCCCTATAGAGAAGCTACTGATATCTGTCGAGATGTGTTTTACAGTGTCAAAAATGAGTACGGTGAATTTTTTGACGACATGTTAGAAACGGGACGAATTGATGTCTATCCAAAAAAAGGTCGTAGTGGCGGAGCGTTTATGTCGAGTGATACCAACATTCCGATTTTTGTATTCCTCAATCAAGTAGATACATTCAAATCCCTCGAAACCCTCGCCCACGAAATGGGACATGCCTTGCATAGCTACCGCAGTAAAGGCCACCAACCAGCGCGCTACCAGGACTATTCTACAACCACCGCTGAAACCGCTAGTACGTTATTTGAAAATCTCGTTTTTGACGCGGTGTATCGACAATCTGATGACGCCACCAAATTTACACTCATGCATGACCGGTTAACGCGTGATATTTCAACCATTCAACGTCAAATTGCTTTCTTTAACTTTGAACGCGAGATGCACAATCTCATCCGTACCCAAGGTGCCGCAAGCAAAGAAGAATTAGCTGCCCTGTTTGCCAAGCAACTTCGTGCTCACCTGGGCAAGGGAATAGACGTGGTTGATGATGACGGGTATTCATTTGTATACATCAGTCACTTTAGATCAATGTTTTACGTCTACACCTATGCCTACGGGCTACTCATGAGTAATCTCATGGCCGAACAGTACCGAGCTGACACTTCATACGTCGAGCAAATTGATAAGTTCCTTTGCAGTGGTAGTAAAGACACGGTAGAAAACATTTTCTCGTCGATTGGCATTAAAGCCCGCAAGATTGAAACTTTTGAAGCCAGCTTAGGCAGTATCGAACGCAACGTAGCTGAGTTTGCCAAACTCTCCAAGAAAATAGGGAAATAGCTCGCCAAACAATGAGAATTTGCTATAGTAGCAAGTGTTAATTTAAGAATAATTCTATGTCAGGAAATGAGATTCGGAAGCGGTATCTAGACTTTATGGCGGCCCGAGGCCATGCTGTTGTGCCGTCATCTCCGTTAGTGCCAGAAAATGATCCTACCACGCTCTTTACGGGAAGTGGTATGCAACCAATGTTACCGTATCTACTTGGTGAATCTCATCCAATGGGAACACGTATTGCAGACTCACAAAAATCATTTCGAGCTGAAGATATTGAAGAAATTGGAGACAATCGCCACACAACTTTTTTTGAAATGCTAGGGAACTGGTCATTCGGAGATTATTTTAAAAAAGAACAAATTGAATGGATGTTTGATTTCTTAGTTAATGAAATTAAACTAGATCCTAGTAAATTGTATATTTCAGCTTTTGGGGGTGATGAAGAAAATAATTTACCCAAAGATTTTGAGGCCCCAGAATTATGGCAGAAGCTTTTTGCTCAAGTAGGGATTGAGGCTTTGGTTGCTGACATTGGAAGTGAAGCTGCCGGATATGAACGAGGAATGAAAGCAGGAGAAAGAATTTTTTACTATGAGGCCAAGAAAAATTGGTGGAGTAGAGCTGGAGTACCGGCAAAAATGCCTATAGGTGAACCTGGAGGACCAGATTCAGAAATGTTCTATGACTTTGGAACTCCACATGACCAATCATACGGCACTCACTGTCATCCAAACTGTGACTGTGGTCGCTTTATGGAAATTGGGAACAATGTATTCATGCAATACATCAAAACAGGTGAGCACGAATTTACTGAACTTAAAAATAAAAATATTGACTTTGGTGGTGGATTAGAGCGTATCGCAGCGGCCTCAAATAATGAAGCAGACGTATTTAAAGTTGATTTACTATGGAACACTATCGCGCATATTGAAAACCAGAGCGGTAAAAAATACGATGACAATAAAAAAGCATTCCGAGTGATTACTGACCATATTCGTGGTGCTGTATTTATGATTGGAGATGGAGTTTTACCTGCAAACAGTGAACAAGGGTACTTTACCCGACGTTTACTTCGACGGGCAGTCCGTTTTGCGGATCAGTTGGGAATTGCACCTGGTACTTTTACACAACTTGCGACCAGTGTTATTGATTCATTTAGTGAACACTATAAAATTCTTGAAACTAAGCGGGATCTAATTACTAAAACCATCGCTGAAGAAGAGACACAATTTAGAAAGACGCTCGAAAGTGGACTCAAGCAATTTAATAAAATTACTCTCCAGGTACACGTGGTGAGTAAAGAAGTAGACGGTAAACGCGTTATTGATAAATCAGTAGCGCCAACTACCAAACAGGCTATCTCAGGCAAAAACGCCTTTGAACTCTACACTACCTACGGATTCCCAATTGAACTCACCGAAGAAATTGCTACCGAAAAGGGCTTAATTGTTGAACGAGCTGGTTTTGATGCCCTGATGGAAGAACACCGCAACCTCTCACGAGCCGGGGCCGAACAAAAATTCAAAGGGGGACTGGCTGATAGTTCAGAACAAGTAGTAAAACTTCACACCTCCACTCACCTTATGCTTGCTGGCTTACGACAAATTCTCGGCACCCACGTGCACCAAGCGGGCTCTAACATTACGGGAGAACGACTGCGGTACGATTTTACTCATGGTGACAAAATGACCGCAGAACAAATAGCGGCTGTTG
>JAZKIJ010000034.1:0-2458 GCA_040384905.1 Patescibacteria group bacterium | reverse complement strand
AAACGACGCTATCAAGCTGGGAGGAGTCGTTACTATAGACATGATGAAAAAAACCGATGCTGAAGCAGACCCTACCATTGAAGCGAGTTTCTGGGACCGCTATCCGGATGAAGTAAAGGTATACACCATGACAACTACAGACGGCGTAGTGGTATCGCGAGAACTCTGTGGCGGACCACACGTAGAAAAACTAGAAGATGTTGGCGGAGTATTCAAAATCACGAAAGAAGAATCATCCTCAGCTGGCGTGCGACGTATTAAAGCAATTTTAGAATAGAGAATATAGAAAATAGAATAGGGAAGATACAAAACCGAAACGCAAAACGTTTCGGTTTTGTCGTACGTATCTTCAATTTTCTATATTCCATTTTCCATATTTTAGAATCTTCAATATTTTTATTATTCAATATTCTATTTCATTTAGTATATCTATTTATTAAATTTAATTTTTAAATGTTTAGTAGGGGAGAATTACAGTAGTCTGTTTCAAATGTTGATATACTAAATGCATATGTCGCTCTTTTCTAACTCAGATTCAACCATTCGTTTTGGTGCGGTTATAGAAATTGGTTCGGGTAGTGTGATGGCTTCTATTATAAAGTCAGACAGCGCCAAAAAGAGTCCTGAGATTGTCTGGTCCAAACGTGAATACGCTGTGAAGCGTGCAGAAAGTGACACAGTAGTGAACGCCAAATCTGTTATTACTGCCCTCATTAACGCTATTTTGTTGTTAGAAAATGACGGTACCAAACTCCTGCGCGTTGCGTATCCTCGCAGTAAAATTACCCACATCCAAGTATCCATGACTGCTCCATGGTCATACACTATTACCAAAGTCATTGGGTACGAAAAAGAAACGCCGTTTGAAATCACTGAAGCGTTACTGCAAAGCCTAACCCAAGCCGCCCAAAAGAAAATCACCGAAGAACTCAAAGAAAATGAGCTCGCCTCTGATTTAGGTCTCGCTATTATGACGCGGGCCACCACTGACATCCAAGCCAATGACTATAAAATCGAAAACCCCAAAGGTAAACGAGCGTCTTCAGTCACACTTACTCAAGTAAGTGCCGTGGCCCAGACCTATTTAACAGACGCTGTCCGTGACATCAAATCAAAAGTGTTTAAACAAGCCTCCCTTGAACAGTTCTCGTTTATGCTGATGTTTCATTGCATTATTCGTGAATTTAACAATCAATTAAGTGAATACTGCTTAGTTGATGTCACGTTTGAAGCCACCGAAATTGGCGTTGTTCGTGGAGGTATCTTGCGCTATTGCACTCATACGCCGATTGGTATCAGTACGCTGGCTCGTACCATTTCAACAATATTAAATATTCCCCTGGCTGAAGCCTACACGTTCCTAAAAGAACCGTATTTTTCCCATGCCATGGAATCTATATCTCCTGATAAACGAGCTGAGGTAGAAGTGGTTTTTGATGAGTACCAAAATAACCTTGCTAATCTATTCCGAGAAACAGGGGACACCTTATCAATTCCAAAAACGCTCTTTATGCATGGTGACAACCAAACCGAAAACTTTTTTAGTGTCCAGCTCACTGAAGCGGCTAAAAAAGCTACCGGTTCAGTCCATATGGTCCATAAAGTAACCAGTGAATTACTCACCAACCACTACAATGCCGAAGAAAAAAAGGCTCTTTTAACCGTAACCGACGATACGGCGATGTTAGTGGCGGCGCAGTTTTTCCACAAACAGCATCACTGCAATGATTTTATACAACTTTAAGCGTTATACTGTACAATAGTTATATGTCACAAAAATGGAACCTGCAGGATATCCGACCTGCCCAACCTCGCCAACCGAGACGTCCTATTGAAGGAGATGCTGCTCGTCCGTCTATGAACGAAGGACGGCTGGTACGACCCCAACCACAGTCTGCTGAACCATCCTTTTCTCATACTGCCCACGAGCACCATACCCATAATGGGAGTATGGATCGCGAACGAGAACGAGAGCACGATGATCGTCTCGAATCTGAAGAAGAAGACGATGGTATCATTCCGGTTGTAAACGGGAGTAAGCGAAATCGTAACAATCTCTACATCGGACTTACCCTCGCTGGCCTAGTATTACTCGGAGGACTCGGGATTAGCGCCCTCACGGGAGGAGCTGATATCACTATTTATCCCAAAGTACGGGAACTCAATGTTAACGCCGAATTTTCTGCCTACAGTGAAAAGCGCCCCGGAGAACTATCCTACGAAATCATGACCCTCGAAGACAGTGGGGAACGACAAGTAAAAGCTACTGGTCAAGAAACCGTCACAAAACAAGCCACCGGTGAAATTGAAATTTCTAAATCAACCCCCGGCGCTGAACGCTTGATTAAAAATACCCGTTTTGCTACCGCTGACGGCTTGGTATTTAGAATCCAAGAATCAGTCGTAGTACCCGGCGCCGTTAAAGGAGCTGACGGAGAGAACAAACCCGGCGTTATTC
>JAZKIJ010000033.1:16509-39473 GCA_040384905.1 Patescibacteria group bacterium | reverse complement strand
GAACCCCAATAGCTGGTACCAGAAACCAGAGTCCTACCATTAGACGAATCGGCAATTATTTGATTTATATTCCCCATGGCTGATACTAGGTAAAATCTTATGGGATAAGATTTTACGGAGTCCTACCATTAGACGAATCGGCAATTATTTCTTTTTATCTTTCTTTTTAAGGAGGAGGCAAGACCTCCTCCTTCGCTTTAAATTCTGGTTTAAAGCGGTGGCTCTATAGTGCCAGAAATTGGGGAAGTTTCAAGGTTGGTTTTCTGCACATACAAAGTACGAGGTCTGGCCTCCTACCTTGATTAAGTGTGGTGTAATAATTTCCAGCCGGTTTTGTGTTGTTTTAATTGATTCTCTGTGGGTTTGGTGTAGCGGACGTGGGTTACGCTGCTGTTGCGCATTTTTAGGATTTTGAAGAAGAGGATGAAGGCGCGCCAGAGATTTAGTTTTTCGGGGTGAACCATGTGTTCGGTGAAGAAATTAATGAAGACTGAGTGTGAGACTATTACCACCTCACTATCGTCGGGCATTTTTTCTAGATGACGACGAGCATGTCCAAGACGATGGACAAAACTGGCGTAGGTTTCACCGTCATGCATGGAGCTTTTTTTGTAGCCCAAGAACCACGCTATCATATATGAAAGTGCCTTAAATCCAGTCAGTCGCTCCCCTACTAATGATTTTGGTTGGTGGAGTTCTTCAAACGGTGGGTAGGTTTCCGGAGTAAGTCCGGTAAGCTCTGCGATATACGACGCACTTTGAATAGCGCGCACGTTGGTGCTTACAATAATGTGAGTGGGTTTTTTGGCAGCGACTTTGATGGCGGCGGCTTTGGCTTGGGCAGTGCCCAATTCATTTAATTTGGTTTCCGGGTGCTGATGTCTGTTAGCGACATTCCCATCAGTGCGTCCGTGCCGTACGAGATAAACTTCCATATATTATTCCGCAAAGTGCGCGTGGTCGTTATAAGTAAAAATGCTCCACAAACCATTTTCGGGTTTATGCAAAACCGTAATACTTGTGTTTACCGTATCTAATCTTCGACCGGCCGTAAAGATGGTGTAAGGACTAACATCTAAACCTTGATGCATAACGGCGCTCACCAATGTGCGTAAAATGGTACCGTGAGTTACTACAAGAATATTTTCCGCCGGCAAATGATCTAAATAATCTAAACCAGATTGGATTCTAGACAATAATTCATGTAATGTTTCTTCATCTTCATATCTAAAATCGGGATTGGTTGCTTCTGCATCTCTGGCAGTTACGTAATCAAAACCTGGATTCCCTACAACCTCTACATACACAGAACCTATAGTACTCGTGGGCACAGAGACCTCTACAAATAAATCAGACTGTACATATGGTAAGCCATTTTTTTCACACACCGCCTCTACCGTCTGTACTGCTCGTTTCATCGAACTTGAAACAACATAATCAAATGGTACGTTTTGTAAACGATTGGCCAAATTTTCAGCTTGGACTACACCTCTTTCTGACAATTCATCAAAGGCGTTCTGCCATGTTTTTTTTACATTAGCGTTTGTTTCGCCATGTCGCACTAAATATATGGTTTTCATACCTACACAGTCGCAGTTGCTTCAACTATCATTACTTCTAGTGGTAACTGCGGGAGCGGGCTTTTATTCGTTTGGTCGCAGACGGTGAGGAGTTTGAGGAGCATATGTGAATTTAATGGAGTTGTAGCAGACGCTGCGATAATGGTTAAAGTAGTACGAATGGATTCACTAAATGACGCTAGGATGATGTCTTTTTGTTCAGGACGATTCCGCAGTAACATTACTGCCCGCACGTGTTCAAGCACCACGCGCACGAGTAACTTCATCTCTACGTGACTCGTGACTGCCGCCTCTACCGCGGCTAAAGCGGCATCAGTTTTTTTCTCGTGCAATGCCGTGAGTAGCGCCTCGATAATCGCTAGTTTCGGCGCACCGATAATGGCTGCTACTTCATCACTACTACCAATCGTGTCGCCTGACGCCATGATGACTTTTTGGGTAATACCTAAGGCATCGCGAAACGATCCGTCAGCGGCTACGGCAATTAAATCAGCGGCATCGGGACTAAGGATAAATCCTTCACGTGAAGCAACGTCTGTGACGGTAGCTGAAAGAATAGTACGGGTGGGAGCGCGGAGTTTAAAGACCTGCAATCGTGAGAGGATGGTATCGGGAAGTTTTTCTTCCTCGGTCGTGGCGAGCATAAAGACTACGTGCGCGGGTGGCTCTTCGAGGGTCTTTAATAACGCGTTAAACGCCTCTTTGGTGAGCATATGGACCTCGTCGATGATGTATACCTTGTACTTTGATTCAAAGGGTACCGTATGCACGGCTTCGCGTAGTTCACGAATGTCATCAATCCCCCGGTTACTAGCGGCGTCGATTTCGTAGAGGTCAACGGCACTTGTGCCTATCTCGCGCGCAAAGATCCGTGCAAGCGTCGTTTTACCGGTTCCGCGGGAGCCAGAAAATAAGACAGCGTGCGGAATAGATTTTTTGGCAATGGCACCTTTAAGGACAGTCACGATGTGTTCCTGGTCCCGGACTTCATCAAAGGTGTTGGGGCGATATTTACGATAGAGGGCTGCGTGTTCTGGCATTCTTTGATTATAGCAGATTAGTTTTCAGTTGCAGAATTGTGGACACTATCGCGTAATATTTGCATGTCAGCTTTGAGATTGGTACTACCTAAAATGATATACCCCAGGGTGAGCGTGCGGCCATCAATCTCTTCGTTAAATATAGCGACGGCGGTACGGCCAGCGGCAGTAGTGTATCCATGTTTCCCCCCTTTATACCCCTCTACCCCTACAAACGGATTATTATTCATCCAGCCAGTCTGCGTCCCGATGTATTGGGGCAATACGGTAATATCAAACACATGAGGTTGGTTGCGATAGACAAAAGCAACAAGCATCTGCAAATCACTAATAGTAGAAACGGTATCATCGCTAAATCCTGACGGGTCGGTAAAGAGCGTGTCGTTTGCCCCGACAGATTGACTGAGGGCATTCATTTTTTCTAGTAGTGCTCCTTTTGAGGCCCGCCTTAACGTTGCAGCGGCATCATTGGAGGATTCAAGTAATAGCGGGAACAAAAGTTCCTGGTAAGAATATTCATCTCCATGAGTTAGTTTCCCTGCTCCCCCTTCGGCTTCTAAATCAGCAAAGTGAATAGTGGTCGTAGCATTAAGCGGACCGTGAGATACTAACGCCGCTCCCGCAAATAATTTAGCCACCGAAGCTATCGGCACGATAGTGTCTTCACCACTTACCACAAGCGAAGCTCCACTAGATACATCAAACACACCAAAGGTTGTAGTGGTCAGTTCGGGAGTCACTTCTATCACAGGTAAGGGGGTACTCGCTGATATGGCTAATTGTTTACTGACCCCATCTTGGTGCAAAGAAAAAACCCCAATCAAAAACACCATGATGGAAACAAAGATAGCCACATGCGTATAAAACCAAAAGCGACGAATCATTACGTTCTATGATACCACTCGCACGGAATGTATGAAGAATGGTAATAAACAAATACACAGGCACCATGGGTGCCTGTGTATTTGTTTGCTGAGTGTTTAAATAATTATTCAGCTTTCTTCGCTGGAGCTTTCTTTGCAGCAGTTTTCTTAGCAGGAGCAGCTTTTTTAGCTGGAGCTGCTTTCTTTACCGCTTTGGCTACCGCTTTTTTCTTTGGGGCCGCTTCTTTTTCAATTTTATTCCAGTAGTCTTTCATTTCTTTTTTGAATCCAGAAATATCGACTTTTGAGGCTTGTTTCATGTCGGTGTATACACCGGCTACGGTATCAATTACTTGTTCGTATTCCTCTTTAGACATTTGTTTGGCTTGCTCAAGCTTTTCGAGTACTTCAGCTTTGGCTTTAAGCGCCCAACTTTTTACTGCTTGTCGATTTTTACTAGCACCTTTACTTCCGTACAAAAAGTACGTTCCGGCTGCTGCGACGGCAGCTGCAGTTAAGCCAACTCCCAAACCAATTTTTTGTCCGTCAGTTAACACTTCTCCGTTTGATTTTTTTGTTGCCATATAAACAATATTATTCTTTATCAGTTATAACAAGTTCTTTTTTACCACGTGAGGAACGACTTTTGCGACCACCGCCTGAAAAGCGCGTCGCAAAACGAATGAGATGCGAGAGTATACCTCCATTTGCGACAAAGGCACGTGCAGCGCTAATATCTTCCGCAATCAAATCACTTCCCGCTTCAATTTTTTCTAAAATTGCGCGAATAGAAGAAATAATTTTTATGACTCCGTACATTGCTATGAATACCATAATTGAAAAAATTATAGTCGCAATGCTTGCAATCAAGAAGAAAATATTCGCATGCAAAATCTCTGACATCACTATCATTATACTATACCGACAGTATTTACTTAAATTATTTCGGGGACAAAATATTTTTTACACGACTACAGAGAGTGTTGGGCGAGAAATTTTGCTACGACCGCCTCGACTTCCTTTGGGGTATCTTGCGCCATTAATTCTTGTCGCAACGGGACGGCACCCGGAAATCCGTTTACATACGCTTTGTAGTGTTTTTTCATCACAGAGAAATTTTTGTGGGGTAATAATTCACAAAAGAGATAACTATGCTCCACCATCACCCGCAACCGTTCCGGGATTGATATGTATTCGACAGTAGTATCAGATGTGTCATTTGCTGAAATATCCTCAAGGGGCACCCCATGGGTAGGCAACACTTTAAACCGTAACGGCAAGCCCTTAGTCGGGTGGAAAAACCACGGGTTACCAAATAAGGCCCGCCCCACCATCGCTCCATCAGCGCCTGAGTAGTTAATTTTAGCCAATGCATCAGCTTGAGATAGAACGTCTCCATTGCCAATAATTTTAGTTTCAGGCGCGAGCTCGTTTCGTAATTCAACGACGCGCTTCACCCGTTCCCACCGTGCGGGCACCTTACTCATATCTTTGCGCGTACGGGCGTGCACAGACAATGCAGCAACATGTTCGTTAAGTAACACCGGAATCCAATCTTCTACTTGATCTTGGTTGTACCCCAGTCGCGTTTTTACCGATACCGGAATTCCTCCGTCGTCACTTTTAGCCCCACGTTTGGCGGCCCGAATAATTTCCACAGCTAATTCGGGGGTTTTTATCATTGCTGCTCCACACCCTTGATCGATTATCGCTCCAGCCGGACACCCCATATTTATATCCACGCCATCAAACCCTAATTCAAGACATAGTGCGGCTGCATACTCCATATGCTCTGGGTTACGGGTAAAAAGCTGGGCGACTAACGGGCGCTCTATTTCGCTATAGAGCAGGTCCATCATGAGTTTCTTTTTTCCTTCCGGGGTAGCCCGGACCAATCCGTCAGCGGCGACAAATTCCGTCCACATCACATCAGGACCACCCACAGTGCCGTCGGCTCTAGTATGCCGGGAATAGGTGGCTATCATTTTTCTGAAGGCAGCATCAGTCACATCCGCCATCGGCGCAACAGCGAGAATGGGAGTATGTATGCTCTGCCAAAAATTACTCATAGTGTTTGCGAAAGCTTTGCTTGCAGTGTACTGTACAAGAAGAAACAATAAACGCAAGGGATAAAGGGATGAGTAAACTAGAAGTAGCCAAGGCAACCGTACTGGCAACTGCCTCAGGATTCAGTACCTACTTTACCCTCAAAGGATTTGCGGATCTGCTGCAAATCTACGTATTTCAAATTCTTGGTCTCTATTTTTTAATCAAGTTTTTGTTGGTCGCCTCTCATGGCATATTTTGCCTCCTCGGGGAAAAAGACAGTGAAGAATTTCACATAAGTGCCTGTCGGATTCTTAAAATCAAATATCCTCCCCCTGACTCGCCATAGGACACTATGGCGGGCTTTTTTATACGGGCAACTCTTCTTCAACCGGACGTGGCGGGAGTGCTGGTGTAGCGGCGGGAACAATTTGTTTTTTGGTACTGTCTTCAGTTACTGATTGCGTTGTCGTAGCAGTGGTAGTGCCGACTCCACCCACCTCTTCATTTACAAACACTTTGTTACCAAAGCGTAAATCAATATATTGAAAATTACCGGGTCTAATATCGCTAAACTCTTTTGACGCTAAAATGGTACGTAGGTTATCAAAAACTTTTTGAGCATCATCCTTTAAGGTGGCTTTAAATTCTCCTCCGCCACCGACTATATAAAATACATCCCCCGCCGTATCGGTTTCAATTTGCGTAATAGCAAAGGGTAGATTTGATTCTACCAAACTCACAAACGTCTCCATCGTGGTGAGTTCTGTTGGCTCGGCCATCGAAGCCCCTACTTTCATATCTCGGCCTAGGGTTCGGTATCGTAAAAATGCTCCCCCGGATAATTTTGGAGCAGCTCCAAACGCATAGCCCGTTATATCAACAAAGACACAGTCACTACTCGTTCTATCCGCACACCACAGCGCGTACGGTTGGTACTCGTCAAAACTAATAGTGAGCAACCGACCACCGTCACGTTCAACAATGGGATTTTTCATCCGGGGAATTTCAGAAATCGCTTTTACAATCTCTGTTTGCGGGTACCACCAGGCAAATTTGCGCGGAATAATGCCAAGGTACGTCCCTTCTAACTTTTCTCGCGCCAATTTTTCTACCACGGCATGAGGAATAGTTTCGCCACCACTTACCGTTACCTCAGTAATGGTTAAAAACGAAACCCTGGTTCCGTACCATACGATACTGACCAAAAATCCCAGGATGGTAAATAAACCCAACCCCACAGCGAGCTGTTTGAGGAGCATAATTTTACTCGGGTCAATCACTCTTCGTTTGACCTTACCTTTTTTGTGAACGGCACTCGTCTTTTTGAACATTGCCTCTATGCTATCACATCTCTCTGCGTGCGCAGTAACCTATTGGTCCAGTTTTTGATTAAAATTGAGGCACGTAATCCGCGATCGCAATCACAAAAAACAAGAACGCCAGGACATACATGGACCCTTTGATAAACGTTGAGCGCCTGACCGTTGGTCTAAACGCTTCAATGGTAAAGAGCACTGACCCAGCCAATTGAATAATTAAATTAATACCTGAGTCTTGCGCTATAACTGACCAGTTAACCAAGTTCCAACTAATTAAGAGAATCATCACCCCAATAATCCCCCACCACTGGAATGCAAATAAAGACATACTAGCCAATTTTATTACTGCCAAAATATTTTTGTAAGACTTCAGGAATAGCAATAGTGCCGTCCGATTGCTGGAAGTTTTCTACCAACGACACCAAAATGCGTGGCGTTGGAATAGCGGTACAGTTTAATGAGTGAGCGTAACGCATCACCCCACCTTCATCTTTGTAGCGAATGTTAAAACGGCGGGTTTGGAAGTCGTGGAAGTACGATGCGGAACTAATTTCGCGGTAGGTTTTTTCACCAGGCACCCAGAGTTCAATATCGTATTTTTTCACCTGCCCTTGCCCAATATCACCACCACAGTTTAATACGGTGTGGTACGGAATGCCGAGAGATTCAATAAATTCTTCGGTGTTGCGGTTTATCTCTTCGTGTAATCGCACACTCTCTTCGTGCGAGGCTTCACATAACACCACTTGTTCTACCTTAAAAAATTCATGCACCCGGATGAGGCCACGAGTATCTTTCCCGTGACTACCGGCTTCACGACGATAACACGGCGAAAACGCGAGGTGTTTAATCGGGAACATTGATTTATCAAGTACCTCATCCGCGTAAAAGCCCATGGTTGAGACCTCACTGGTACCAATCAAATAATCATCATCCTGAGTTTTGTATACGTCCTCTGCATCATTAGGGAGATGCCCCGTACCGTAGAGGTTACTCTTGCGGACAATTGTTGGGCCGAGCAATTGATCAAACCCTTTGGCACTGAAAAAATCGTTGGCGTAGTTCCAAATTGCCCAGGACAACCGCGCGCCGGCACCCGTCAGGAAATAGCCACGGAACCCGTGCACTTTTACTCCCCGTTCAAAATCAACCATCTTTAAATTGGTCATCAATTCCACATGGTCTTTCATTGGAAATGGCAAAGGGGCGGGAGTATCGGTTGAACCATTAGGGTTCCAAACTTTTACTTCCACGTTATCGGCGTCACTATCACCATCGGGTACCGACATATCCGGAATGTTGGGTACTTGGAGCATGAGCGCTTTCCACTCATCCATAATTGGCTTGAGTTTTTCCTCATCAGCTTGAATCGACATCTTGAGGTTTTGCATCTCTTCGATTAATTGCGTGCGTACTTCAGGAGATGCTACTGCCACTTGACCAGACACCTGATTTTGAATGGCTTTTTTATTTTCAAGTTCAGTCATCACTGACTTACGCGCTTCATCGAGGGACACCAACCGATCGAGATCAACTTTGATTTTCTTCTTGACCGCTGCCATCTTTACCAAGTCCACGTTCTCCCGAATAAATTTGATGTCTAACATAATTCCCTTAGAATACTAGAAATTCACAGTAATTCAAATTTAAAGTGTTGCAAAAAAACAGCGTCTGCTAGACAGACGCTGAATGAGAAGCTGAGGGTGTATAGATGTGTTGTGTCGGCTGAGCCCCACATCACACCCCCAGCGCAGCTTTTAGACGGAAAAGCCGCAAACAAAACCCAACTTCGAGCCAAGGACACACTTGGCTTATATCTCCATATACATGAGTCACGGGAGGGAGAATGTCTATGCTCCCAGCGCTCACAAAGAGGTCAAGCAACCTCTTTGATTTAAAATATAATACTACCTTAATACAATTTTGTCAATTATAAAAACGGCGGGCTGTTAAAGGCCCGCCGCGATACATCTTAAAAATTGTAGCTCAGCGTCAAGCCGAACGTCGTCTGCTTAATTTTTGCCTCAAGCGTTTGGTTACCCATCTGCCCCAGACCAAACGGCTTGTTGGCATCAAACTGCATCTGAGTGGCCTTAAGTCCAATCGAGAAACGGTCTGAGACTGCGTACTGCACACCGATGGTGTACAAAGCACCCAATGCACCGCCTTCCTTGAAATCAGCCCACGAGCCAAAGGGTGTATCAAGCGAAAGCCCCATCGACAGATTGGTCGCCACCACTCCGGCGCCGACGTACAGATACACGCGCTCTTGTTTGCCCAGCACGAGTCCCAATTCACCACCAGCCGATACCCGCAGGTCCGACGCAATGGTGAACGCCGCAGTCGATTTGTGGTCGTGCCAGTACTTGGCCCCACCGATGCTCCCATCATGAAGCGAAGCGTTCACTCCGAGACGAAGCTTGCTCTGCCCGAGCGGGAACCGATAGCCAAGCTCATAGGTAGTCACGTTTCCAGTCAGCGGAACATCGAGAATTTCCCCGAGGGAAATTATCGGTCCATAGTGCGAGAGCGTGAACTCACCATCGCTTTTGCTGGTACCCAGTGAAGCATAGACCCCCGTATAGGGACGCTTCGCTTCAGCGTTGGAATCGGTTGCGCCCGTCATCAGGGAAACAATCGCGACAGCCAGCATCATCACTACTTTTTTCATAGTCCTGCCCTCTTTTTATGCTCATTTTGAGCGTTCTACCAACTTGTATAATAGCATAAATAATCAAAAAGTCAATGTTTGCACCGTCTCTTACTCATGGTGTGGTAGAATTTTGTATGAGTTCGTTTATTATACGAAAGCTACTCTCTGAAGAATTTCCGCCGTTATTAGCAGAAATTCCCCAGCCACCAAAGGACTTATGGCTCGCGGGGTCCCTCCCTCCCCCTACGATTACCTTATTGTGTGTCGTTGGTTCTCGTAAATACACTACCTATGGTAAGCAAGTGATTGATCACCTTATTGGCGGGTTGGCGGATTATCCAATTGGTATTGTGTCGGGTTTGGCGCTTGGAGTTGATGGCCTGGCTCACGAAGCGGCCTTACGACATGGACTGTACACTATGGCGGTACCTGGTAGCGGTTTGGATGAATCCGTACTCTACCCCGCCAGTCACCGAAATCTGGCGCGCACCATCGTTGATAGCGGTGGTGGCTTGCTCTCGGAACTGGCGCCAGAAACTCGTTCGGCACTCTGGACGTTTCCGCAACGGAATCGCATTATGGCCGGGATGTGTCCGGCCACGTTATTAATTGAAGCCGGTGAAAAATCAGGCACCTTGATTACTGCTCGGATGTGTGTGGACTATAATCGTGAACTCTTGGTAGTGCCCGGGAATATATTTTCTCCTACCGCGCGGGGCACCCATCAGTTTTTAAAACTCGGTGCCACTCCCGTGACTGACGCGACCGATATTTTGCAAGCCCTCGGAATAGATATCGAAACTGCAGCAGCACCCAAAACACTCCCGTTACTTTCTCCCCTAGAGGCTAAGGTGATTTCATTACTTCATGAACCAACAGACCGCGACACGTTAATTCGACAACTTAATCTCCCAATTAGTGAAGCCGGCGTCATACTGATGCAAATGGAAATGCTCGGACTAATTACCCTTGAATCTAATATCTACACCACCTTGGTCTAAAGCTATTAATTGACAGAATGAGGGAAAGCTAGTATTTGTTACAGAACTAACCTATATATGAGTACTACTACTAAAGCCAAAACCACCCTGGTGATTGTTGAGTCACCGGCAAAAGCCAAAACTATTGAAAAGTACCTAGGGACTGGTTTTAAAGTGATGTCTTCAATTGGACACGTGCGGGATATCCCTAAAAGTAATAAAGACGCCGTTGATATTGAAGGCGGGTTTATTCCTCACTATATTATTTCCCCCGGCAAAGAAAAAGTCATCACCGGACTGCGGGCCGCAGCTAAAAACGCAGACACCGTATTACTGGCGTCCGACCCCGACCGTGAAGGTGAAGCGATTGCTTGGCACGTAGCTGAACTCATTAAAGACGTAAACAAAAAACTCAAACGAGTGGTTTTTAACGAAATTACTGAAGACGCCGTGAAAGCCGCTATTTTGAAACCTCGCGATATTGATATTGATTTAAAAGAAGCCCAGGAGGCACGACGTATCCTCGATCGGTTGGTGGGCTACGATTTATCGGGACTGATTTGGAAAAAAGTGCGGTACGGACTTTCTGCTGGACGAGTACAATCTCCAGCTCTTCGTATTGTGATGGAACGCGAGCGCGAAATCCGGGCCTTTATTCCGGAGGACTATTTTGTGCTCACGGCCCATACTACTGCCAAGAAATTAACCATTCCGTTTTTATGTACCGTTGAACCCCAGGCAGAGGTTGAAGCCAACCGCATCAAAAAAGTTGGTGAAAAAAGTGACTGGGCGGTGACCAATATTAAAGAAACTGATACCAAGCGCGTACCAAAGCCGCCATTTACCACCTCGACCTTGCAACAGGTAGCTTCGACGCGACTGGGGTTTTCGCCCTCACGCACCATGGGCGCAGCACAAAAATTATATGAAGCAGGACATATTACCTACATGCGTACCGACAGTACGAATTTAAGTGAAGTGGCTTTGGCGAGCATGCACCAGCTAATTGAAAAAGACTACGGTAAAAATTATCTCACGCCCCGCCGGTACAAAACTAATAGCAAGTCTGCTCAAGAGGCACACGAGGCAGTGAGACCAACTAATTTTAGAAAAATGAATGTTGGTGCTACGGCCGATCAAAAAGCGCTCTACGACTTAATATGGCGTCGTACCGTAGCTTCACAAATGGCAGACGCCGCCATGTTGCGCACAAAAGTCCTTGCCAATATTACCAACGCCAAAGAAACCATTCCTGATTTTGCCGTTAACGGTTCTCGCATTACGTTTGATGGCTGGCTTAAGGTAGACACCCGCGCGCGTGGTGAGGATACTGAAGTGCCAAAATTAGTAGTTGGTGATGCCTTGGCGGTACAAGAAATTGCCATTGAAGCTAAACAGACCCAACCGCCAAGTCGTTACAGTGAAGCGGGTTTAATTAAAGAACTTGAAAAACGCGGTATTGGTCGCCCATCAACCTACGCGAGCATCATGAAAACAATTACCGATCGCGGGTATGTGTTAAAAGAAGGCCGAACTTTGATTCCGACCGACACCGGGGACGTTGTATCGAGTTTCCTCGAACAGTATTTTGCTGACTATATTTCTGATACGTTCACCAGTGAAATGGAGGACCAACTCGACGGCATCGCCGAAGGTACCCGCACCTACAAAAAAACCTTAAAAGACTTTTACGGTCCGTTTCAAAAAGATGTGGCGAGTAAAGAAAACATCCCTAAACTCACCAACCTTGGAGCTGGACCTGCGCAATTCCCCTGCCCTTTGTGTGGAAGCAAAATGGTTATTAAACTTGGTAAAGCCGGCACCTTCTTATCGTGTGATCGTTTCCCTGATTGTAACGGAGCCCGGATGATTGACGGGAGTGAATTAAAACCCGACGCACCAGTGGGAACTCATCCTGAAACAGGCGAAGATATATTTGTCATGAATGGTAAATTCGGACCGTACGTACAGCTTGGCCCAAATCCCGAAAAAGTAAAAGGTAAAAAGATGCCCAGTCCCAAGCGCGCTAGCTTACCAGCGGGCATGAAGCCTGAAGACGTTACGCTTGCTGACGCAGTGAAGTTCTTGCGTCTACCCCGCGAGTTAGGAGCCAACCCCAAAACTGGTGAGCCGATTATTGCTAATACCGGACAGTACGGCCCGTACCTGGCGCACGCGGGAGATTTTCGGTCACTCAAGGGTGCTGACGACCCATACGAAATTACCTACGAGCGAGCCTTAGAAATTTATGCTCAGGCCAAAACCGCACGTAAAGGTGAAAAGCTTCTCAAAGAACTCGGACTCAATCCCCTCACCAAAAAAATGGTTAACGTCTTTGAATCAAAATCAGGCAGATACCTCCGAAAAGGATTTAAACGCATTAGCATTCCTGAAGATATTAAAACTGAAGATTTGACGATTGAGGTGGCAATAGATTTACTAAAAGGCTAAACGGACATCCATATGCGGTGCACTTCTTTGTCGTCCTGCGTAAAATACTTCTCACCGTACGAGAGTACGGCTCGAAGTATTTTACTTGTACTTCGCGAATTGCACTCGCCTCTGTATGTCCTTATGATTATTTAGCAAATATTTAAAAACAGCAGAAATTCTATCTACTGTTTTAAAGGAGCTTGCTAATACTAGTTAAACTCCATACAATGGAAATATGAAAACAGCTGAAGATATTATTGGTCAAATCCATTCTAATCTCGCAAGCGACAAAGAGCTGATTGTAAAAGCGTATGATTTTGCCACGAGTGCTCATACCGGCCACAAGCGATATTCCGGAGAACCGTACATGGAGCATGTCTCTCATGTGGCGTTTAAACTGGCTCAAATGGGGATGGGACCACGCACGGTAGCGGCCGGGTTACTCCATGACACTATTGAAGACACTCCGGTAACCATTGCTGATATTAAACGAGAGTTTGGTGATGAGATTTTGTTTCTGGTAGAAGGAGTGACTAAGTTGAGTTCTGTTCGCTACTACGGCACAGACCGCCACAATGAATCCCTCCGGAAACTATTCGTCGCCACGAGCCAAGACATTCGTGTGCTCATCATTAAATTAAATGACCGTCTGCACAATATGGAGACACTAAACCATGTTCCGCCAGAAAAACAATTACGCATTGCCCGCGAAACCTTAGAAATTTATGTCCCCATTGCCCACCGGTTAGGAATGGGTAAAATTCGTAAGGAACTAGAGGATTTGGCCTTTCCTTATGTATACCCTGAGGAGTTTAAAAAAGTTATCACCTTAATGGAAAAAAAGAGTGGCAAATTTAACGAACTTTTGGAACGTGAACGCAAGGTCCTGCAAAAACGACTAGCTGACGCAAAGCTTTTAGATTTTCATACTTCATACCGCGTTAAAGGCTTATTCAGTTTGTACCATAAACTAAAACGAAAAGATTGGGACGTGGCTTCAGTCTATGACTTGCTGGCGATGCGGGTGGTCGTTAGTAACATGGAAGATTGTTATCGTACCCTGGGTATCATTCATGAACTCTGGCGCCCATTACCTGGCCGGGTAAAAGATTATATTGCCTTTCCAAAACCCAACGGCTACAAATCCATTCACACTACCGTAACCACCCAAAACGGTATTATTTTAGAGATTCAAATTCGCACCAAAGACATGCACCAAGAATCCGAATTTGGTGTGGCTTCCCACTTGATGTATAAGCCCCCGGTAATATCAGAAGGCACTGCGAGTAAATTTTCAAATCTTATCCCGTCGCTTTTCCGACCTTTTTCTAAGCGCGTAGTGGTTGATGAAAAAATTAAAGAAAATAGCGCGGTGGCCCATAAGGACAAGATTCCTAACTGGATCAGTCAAATTAGTTCCATGTATACCAAAGACCAAAGTTCAGGAACTGAATTTATGAATGATATGCGAGAAGACTTTTTCTCGAATCGAATCTTTGTATTTACCCCCAATGGAGACGTGGTAGATTTGCCGGTTGGCGCTACCCCGGTTGATTTAGCATTTGCCATTCACTCGGAAATTGGTAATCACATGGCGGGAGCAAAAGTGAATAAAAAGTTAGTGCAGTTTGATACGGTACTTCGTAACGGGGACATTGTAGAAATCGAAACCAAAAAATCAGCCAAACCGACTAAAAAGTGGCTCGATTTTGCCAAAACCTCAGTAGCTAAACGACACATTAGAGCCACTCTTGAAGCAGAAAACCCCACTACCTAATATAAAAAAGGCCCGAGAAATCTCGGACCTTTGTTGAGCTTACCGCTCGGAATGAACTTTTACATCAGAGTGTACCACTCCGGTCGTGGCAGACTTTATAGCACGCGCTATCAACGAAGCCTGCATCGTCACGACCTTGGGCTCACTTGATTCAATTTTGAGAGGCGCTTGCACCTCATGTTTACGTTGATAAATCCACCGACTCGTCACACGGTCAATCAGGGCGTTGCTGTTTGGGTCAGCAACATACTGATTGGTACATCCCCCTTTACACGGCATCATAATCGCGAGCAATTCTTCTCGCGAATATTTCGTACTGTCCCCTGGCAACATGTAGAAGACTGGGTCTTCCTCTTCTTTGTTGTCGGTGGTTACGGCTTGTTTTTTTGCTTCGTAAGCCATTATTTCCTCGTTCTTCTTTGGTTAACGTTTCTGTTTTTCCGATTGTCTAACACACACCGGAAAGGTTTTTATACCAAACATACGCCCACCTGGCAAGGTTGGCGTATGTCATCGACTCGTTAGAAATCCCACCTTAAATAGAAAAGTCCCGAATAGAATACAGATCACTCTCGTCTTTTACCGGAATTGCTGGCGCTTGTGATTCTACTGCTGCCGGAACGATTACTCGTTGAATTGACTCACTAGGTTGCGCAACAGGAGCTGGTGCCGGAGTAAATGACACTGGCGCAGGATTCGACGGCACTGAATTAGGCATGGCCGGAACGACAACCCGTGCATTACCCATCAACGACGCCAGTTGGTCTCGCAGTGAATTACTTGAAGCAACGGGAGTCGGCGCAGGAATGTGATTATGAACAACATTCTCCGTGGCTGGGTTAGGCACAGCTGGTGCGCTCACCTCGGGTTGTGGTGACGGTGACCACGTTTCAGATGGTGATTTTACTGCAGTGGTATCGATAACCAGTTCAGAAGTTACGACAGCGGGAGAATGGTCTGGGACAGGAAGGGTTGGTTCAGGGGTTTCAATAATCTCTGGTACCGGAAGCGGTACAAATGATGAAGCAGTCTCGGACATAACTGAAGGCACTTCATTTACACTCGGCTCCATCCACTCTGACTTTGGCATATTTGTCGGAGTATAGATAGATTTTTCTGGCACTAATTCTAAACCAGTTCGTTCTGTTAACGTTGCCAAGGCTTCCGCCTGTGAATCTGCGGGCGTGACCATGACTGAACCGGCATCGGCGACAACTGCCGCACCACTGACAGTAGCTCCTGAAGCAACTTTTTTAGCTTCACGTCGCATCCCTTCAAGTATTTCTTCTAGGTCCTCTTGAGTAAAGTAATCAATGGACAACCGTCCGCCAAATTCAGTTTTAGTGATACTAACGCGAGTACCGAGAGTTTCCGTAAATTTCTTTTCCATCTCAAGCAAATCCGCGTCGTAATCATTCTTCTTCCGCATTTTTTCAGTCGCAATCCCCCGACTAATCCGCTCGACATCTCGTACCGATAGTTTTTTAAGTAGAGTCTCTCGAAACACTGTATCTTGTTCTTCGGGCCGATCATTAAGCATCAACAACGCTCGACAATGTCCTTCGGAAATATCACCCATCCGCAAAGCGGTCAGCATGTAATCAGGTAGTGCGAGCAACCGGATGGAGTTTGAAACGTACTCGCGACTGCGACCCATTTTTTTTGCTACTTGTGAATGTGAAAGTCCAAACACATCTGCGAGCTGACGAAACGCAATGGCTCTATCAACCGCATTAAGATCTTCTCGTTGCAGGTTTTCGATAATCGCGAGTTCCAGTTTTTCCTGCTCACTTTGTTCCCCTTCACGAATAATCACCGGCACTTGCGCTACCCCAGCCATTTTACTCGCCCGCAGACGTCGCTCTCCGGCAATCAATTCATACTCACTGCGAAACGAACCATCTTCATTTTGAATTTCTTTTCGTGTGACGGTAAGTGGCTGCAGAATTCCGTACATCCGTACCGATTCAGCCAGCTCTTTTAATTTGTCTTCATCAAATTCCCGCCGTGGTTGAAACGGATTGGGAACAATTTTTTCTACCTCTACCCAGAAAATTGAATCGCCTTGAAATGCCATAAATAATAGATATACAGAAAATTACCAAGCGTAGTACCTCCAAAAAACCCTAAAAGTGCTTGTCCAAACATTGTACCACACTACCCCTTTTGGGGTGTTTATAAGTTTTGGGTAATATTTAATTTACCTTTAAATTTACCTTTATATGTGCTGCGGGAGAGACTCGAACTCTCATGACCTTGCGATCGATGGATTTTGAGTCCATTGCGTCTACCATTCCGCCACCGCAGCATTTTATGAAATTGTACCTTACTAGTTCCGATTCTATATGTAATAGCTGGCTCGTAAACTCACAGCAGCTATTGTATTCGACAATAAGTAAAGCAGTTTACTTATTCTCTGCCACTTCGGCAAGTGTTGAGAGTGTAGCAAACTATTGTCATTTCGACTAGACATTCAATATAGATATACAGGGACAGGAGTTCTACCTAAGACTAGTGGTCATTTCTTGTTTTTTTGTAATTTTCAGGTACCCTACACCCATCGCCAAACCGCCGAGTCATTCGGCAATAACGGAAGGATACGCACATGTTAAAAATAGCTCCTGCACCGTCGGGCAAAAGATTCGGCATTGAAGAAGTTGAGATCATCAGGGCAATGGCCGAGTTCAAGACATTGGTCTGGACCGACACCCCCTTTCGTCTCAACAGCGGTGTCTACAGCAACGTCTATTTCTTCGGACGTGAAGACCTGACTGACAATCCAGTGTACTCCAAGTTGTTCGGGAAGTTTCTCGGCCGACAGGTCTGCGAATACTTCAATGGCGTTGGCGAAACACGTCGACCGATTGTCATCGGAGTGCCAACAGCTGGTAACGGTTTCGCAGCAAGTGTTACCCACTATGACGCAATGCCTCAGCTAAAGGTGACCCCGCCTGGCTTCCGTGTCATGCGCGAGAAGCTCAAGGAAACACACGGCTCCGCCAGCCAAAAGGGCTACTGGGTCAATGGCCGATCAAAGCCGGACACGGAATGCTACGCCACCATGGAGAATGTCGTCACAAGTGGCGAATCGCACTTCAAGGCAATCGATCGTCTGAACAGCGATGGCTATCCCACGAAAGAAATGCCTCATTTTGTCGTTATGGATCGTCAACAGGGTGGCGTCAAAAAGATGCAGGCTGCGGGCTACAACATGATCCCAATCTTCTTGCTTCTCGACACAATTTGGGCATTTAAAACCCTTGGTGTCGAAGGCTGGACCGCTGAACGAGTTGCAACCGTCGAAAACGAAATTCGCACGAAGCAAGTTGCATAAAAAAGTTTTAACGCCGCGCTTTCCTTACGGATTGCGCGGCGTTTTCTTTTACCCATTCATTTGCTACACTCCCCCTATGACTAACTCTCAAAAACCAAAAGCCATTGCCATTGTTGGTCCAACTGCGTCGGGCAAAACAGCACTTTCGATTGCCTTAGCTAAAGAATTTAACGGTGAGATTATTTCAGCTGATTCCCGGCAAGTGTACCGCGGACTTGATATTGGTTCGGCTAAAGTAACTCCAAACGAGATGGACGGAGTGCCCCATCACCTCATCGATATAGTAGAGCCAACTACGGTTTATACTGGCGCAGATTTTAAACGCGATGGTGAACGGACACTTAATGACATCACTGAACGTGGCCATTTCCCGATTGTAGCGGGTGGTACATTCTTTTATTTAGAATTACTTAAAGGCACCATGCAAAGTGCCCCCGTTCCTCCCAACCCAACACTTCGAGCAATACTTGAAGAAAAATCTAACGAAGAATTATTTAGTGAACTACAAGGAAAAGACCCTCGACGGGCTGAAACTATTGACCCTGACAATCCGCGGAGACTTATCCGTGCTCTAGAAGTAATTGATGCTATTGGTGTCGTACCAGAAATACAGACCCACGAACTTCCCTACGATTGGCTCACGATCGGTATCGATGTTCCAACTGAAATTTTAAACGAACGTATCCATCAGAGAATTATTGACCGGTTGAAAATAGGCATGATTGAGGAAGTAGAGTCACTCCATAAAAACGGACTATCCTGGGAGCGACTCGAAGCAATTGGTTTAGAGTATCGCTACCTGGCGTACTATTTGCAAAACAAACTCTCTAAAGAAGATATGGTCGAACAGCTAACCAATAAATCCAGACAATTCGCCAAACGCCAACGAGTCTGGCTAAAACGCGACCAAACCATCCACTGGCTCCCTTTTCCCGCTGATACTAATGAGGCAACCGCGCTCGTTAAAGAATTTCTAGCTAAAGATTGGGTCACCTCATTATCATCAAACATAGATTGATTTTAAACCAATTTTCCACTACTATAGAGCAACAGCAAAAAACGGGCCTATAGTTCAGTGGTAGAATACCGGTTTCCAAAACCGTTGACCGAGGTTCAAGTCCTCGTGGGCCCGCCACCGAAAACTAAAATACCACCAGCAAAAAAGCTGGTGGTATTTTAGTTTAGCAAGTGCCCAATGGCACTTGCGGCGGTGGCGGGAGACGTAAACGCTGTGGCTATGCCACGAGTGCGTCGGGGTCGCGAAAATTTTCGTAGAAAATTATTTGTGACCGCAGAGTTTTTAGCGGCGTCTGCGGGAGGCGGAATGTTGCGAGCCTGCGAGCCATGAGCCGGGGTCGCAAACACTTAGTACATTATGAGTGAAACGAAATAATATACTTAGTGATTTGTGACCGCAGAGTTTTTAATAATGTCATTTGCGACGTCTGCGAGATACGTAAGCTATTGCTTTAGCAACGGTTAGTGCAATAAATATCTAAACACCTCCTACTCTACCCACCCCAAAAGTCCTATCGCATATTCATGCATACATTTAATATCATTACTGATTAATACATAATCATCAACAATCAAATATCCGAAATCTCCAATTTTATCACTACCAGAAATCACTGCTGCTTGTCGTAAGCCAGGTAACGTATAAAATACGTTATTAGAAAAATTAGATTCAATAGTGAAATTAGTATTGTTATAAAACTGTTCTGGAAAAATTACCGACTTAACATCAGTCAGCATCGTAGGCTCCCAATTCTTCATCTGAATCTGCTTTTGATCATACGTGACAAATTCTCCTTGTTCAGACATTCTGTACAAAAGTCGCAACAGAAATTTTGGCTTTTCCTTTTCACTACTACAAGACTGAAGGCCCCAATCCGCACTGTTTAAAGAACGTTCTATTTCTGCTGGGATTGTTGTCTGAAGCGCAGCTAACCCTGCTGTAACAGGAACCTGTTTATTATCAACGTTAAATGTCTGCCACCCTACACTCCCCGCCTTAGTAGTAACAAAATCATCAAACGTCTTTTGGGTTTCAGCTTCAAACAACCGTTGGTCAACTTCATTTTGAGGTTTGTAAATATTCTCCCAATCCGGAGTATTAACAGGCACGGACACTCTATCAGGCACATCCTTTTTGATAAATAGCCACCAACCCCCACCGATGATGGTAACAAGAATTAGTAAGAGTAAGAGATATTTTAAAAACATATATACATATTTTACTGTGGACCAGCACCAGTGGGACACCAGCTGGATGCACGGATTACGCGTGCAATCGATTGTGAATAATAATACGAACCACCACTAACAGTAATTTGATCAGCTACTGGAATTGTTGCCGGCTGACCATCTGGTGCTCCTCGACCGCGAGCATGAATTACAGAACCACAGCCATTAGTCATACAAATAACAACGTGCCCACTTCCATTTGCCCGCACCACAATTAAGTCACCGGTACGCAACGTTGAAGGGCTACCGATTGAAGTTGCATTTCCGTAAATTGTTCCAGTAAAATTTCCGGGTGAACGACATCCCGCAGATAAATACGCATAGTGAACCAATTCCGAACAATCAGTATATCCGGGATTGCCCGAACAGTTATTTCTGCGACCTTGACTATACTGACACTGACGAGCATCCATTTGCTGGGCGTAACTTACAATACTATTATTACCAGGACCAGAAGGTATAGTGCCGGGAGTACCACCGGGGTCACTGGCAGGCGGAGGTGGGACATCAGGCTGTAACCACTCCACTCCTTCCTGAGTTACCGACCTATAGCCAGGTTCAATATACTCCTGGCACTGCACCTCACTCCAAAACAAATACCCAGAGGCTGTGCCGTTTGCTACAATTTGACCGGGATTACCATCGGTACCAACTAACGCGCGCATAATAGTATCCACAATAAGCCACGCAGCTAGAATAATCATGAATCCAATAATGGCATTTGTAAAAGTACTTTTGGCTTCATCCAAAGCATGGTGATTCCCCGCTGAGGCTACCAGACGCACACCAGCAATAGCCAGCAAAACTGCAAAAATAACAAAAAGAATTCCGATTAACCAGGTAATAAGTCCGTTAGCCATCGACACTACATTGCACGCTGTACAATCTACCCCGCTACAACCAGCAAGTTGTGCCAAGCCTGTTTGCGCATAAACGGGTGTCGCCCATCCAAAAATGAAGATGGCACCAAGCAACAAGAATGAATAAAGGTAGTTTTTCATATTAAAGCTTTACAGAATTAGGACAGAAACTAAGCCCCAACTCTTGTCCTGCTAATAGGGGATTTTCGTACTCGTTTGTAAACACCCGAACGACAAAACTGCACCACTGATCTTTGGTGTACGGCAATTCATCTAAAATATAATCTTCCGCACTATCTCGAGATTTTTTTGTATCAGCACCGTAAAGAGTAATTGAGATAACACCACTTTGACCATCATAATAAAGATCATAAAGATCGGTATTGTTGGAAAGTTGAAAAAAATCAGTCGAAACTTCTACAACTCCATCATTTTTAACAATGGCCGTGTCAGATGGAGCAGAATTATCAAAAGTAGCTATTGTACCCGGAGCACGATTTATATTTTCTTCTTGCTGATATCCATTTTCTGGGAAGGTGGTAGAAGGGTTGTCTACAGGCGCAACAGTAAATAATTCAGAATCATTACTAATAATAAATCCGACAATAATCGCGATACTGAGCAGTGCAAGGAATGTGAAAATTAATTTTATAGACATAAGTAAGTATTATCGACATCTATTATACGACGTTATCCATGCTCCCCACCCTTGTGTGCGCATAAGACTACAGGCTGCATTAGTATTATTAGCCGGAACTTGAGCACTGGCAACACATCGATTGTAAATTGCAACATTGGTGATGCGACATGAACGGAATTGACAGTACCGCAATCCCCGACTATTAGTTCGATACACGGCACACGTTCCTTCACTCTGTCCACCATTACTAGATGTAAAAAAGGTACCAGAACAACCAGGTATTAAATTCCGATTAGCTAAAATATTTATTTGCCATAACCCTACCGAGAAGGATCGCCCGTCCAGACACCGATCGGTACCCGACAAAATTTGAGTATTACCGCCATTACTTTCAACATTACAAATTTCTGAAGCTAAATTTCTATCAGGGAAACAGGTTAGTCTATTTGGGTGACACGCATTTGATGGGTTAGTAACCACAGTACAAGACCCGCCACCTCCTCCGCCACCTCCAATAACTTGTCGGGGTGTACAAATTACCGCAGACCGAGTTGCATTAAGCGTTGGCGTACCACCGGCGGCAGTACACTGAGACTGTTGAGTCACACAACTATAGGCAGTTTGTCCTGATGGTCCAGCTGTAATGGGAGTACAGGGCGAAGTGTAGGTTCCCGGTGTTCCACCGCCAGCTTGCCCTGAATCAGAACCGCCACCTCCCGTCCCCCCGGCAACCCCTCCCCCTACAGGCACCCACCCTGCCAGTCCACTAAGACTCTGTTCAATAGGGAGATACACCACGGTTTCTTGAGATACTGCGTTATAGGAAGCAACAGGCTGATCAACACAGCTAATTTGATTCCAGACACCGAAATCATAGGTTCCATCTTGGAGTAACAACGCGCGCAATCCATAGTCGAGCACCAACCATGCCGCTAACACAATCAAATATCCGATGATTAAATTGGTCATCAATTTTTTGGCCGATTCTTTCGCGCTCGTGTTACCCGCTGACGTTACTAATCGTGCCCCCGCGACAATAATCAAAATCGCCGCAATCACCCCAAGTATCATCACGAGCCACCCCACAACATTGTTAACCAGCACCACCACATGACATGCCTGACACGGCGGTTCTCCCGCCCCGCCACACGCTGGCACCAAACCAGCCGCCCCGACCGACACCGGAACA
>JAZKIJ010000033.1:0-16499 GCA_040384905.1 Patescibacteria group bacterium | reverse complement strand
TACCAATAAGCTTACCACACAACCCCTTTCTAAATACACAAAACTGTGATAATTTGTACCCACGCGATTTTGACCAAAATCGCTCTAAATAACCGCGTCGGTACTCAAGCGGTCAACGAGGGGAGACTGTAAATCTCCTGGCATCTGCCTACGAAGGTTCGAATCCCTCCCGGCGCACGATTTATAAAAAACAGCTCAAGCTTTTGCTTGGGCGTTTTTTATTGCGTGCGCCGGAGCGAGTGACTAAATGTCACGTGCGGGAGGGATTCGAAGCCCGATTGAGATATTTTTGGAGCAAAGCGAACATAAAATATCCAATTGGGATACTGGTCTGTAAGCAAAGCTTTCTTTCTCTGCATTCGCAACATAAATTAAAGTAAACTTTAATTTAATTACTCATTTGTGAAAGTAACAACCGAAATTCCCTCTCGGCGCACAAGTTAAAAATAACTATAAATTATTTTTATTAATAAAATTAAAACTATTAACAATATCTTGATAAACAATCATATAGTCTGGATATTTAATGTCATCTCCATCAAATGACATACCAATTGAATAAACTTTTCCATCAAGAACGAAAATAGTTACTTTAGAAACTAATGAATCATAATTGTTGGGAACATCATAACTTACTGCATTTATTCCATCAATTTTTCTGAACAAATGATTAGTAAATTGACCATCATTATGATTTTTACCACTTAATATTTCAGATATGTAATCAGCAGAAGTTTGCTCCATTCTAGTAAAATCTTTTATTGTCAAAACAATACGATTACTATTTAAATTATTATCAAAATTATTCAAAGGTGGAGTAAAACTAACTTGTGTCTCATCTTCATTCCGACTAGTATCTAAAATTATCCAATTGTTTGGTTGAACGAAACTTACACCTAAATCTGAGTTAACATAAATTTTATCATAATTTCCTAAAATTTTGTTGTCTTCTAAAGCAGATGTAAATATTTTAGAATATACTGCATATCCTCCTGCAAACAATAGAATTAAAATTGAACCTGTTGCTAGATATTTTAAATTTAGTTTAATTAGTTTCATATTGTTAATATGGTAGCACACTGGTGTCGAACCAACTCCAGCTCGGCGCACTTTTTAAAACCTCCCCTACTTCTTAGAAGTTTAATTGTTCGAATTTAAAACTTTCTAGAAGGTTAACAATTATACTTTCATAACTATAAGGACTGTCTACTTCTTGATTAATATTTATATTGCTCTGGACATAAATTACAGCATTATCGTTCCTCAATTCATAAATAAACGTATCTGGACAGTTTCCTTCATAACAATAGGGGTTTTTATATTTAATCCAATCACTTGAACCAAATTTTATTTTATCGGTCTTTAAACCATCCGCACATATGCCATGCCAACACATTCCATTACTATAAATATGAATTGAAAAATAACCACTTCCTTTCTTTTCTTTTGAGGTCACGTACAATTCGTTATTTTCAATTGCTGGACTGATTACAATAGAAGTTAAATAATCAAAAGTGACCTTATAATTTGAATTAGTGAACGCAAGATTCGCAACTGAAGCATGTCCAGCAGACACCTCTTTTTTGAAATTCACAACGTAAAATGGATGATTAGGTTTAGGAGAATCACTGGCAATTCTGTCCAAAAATTTTACCCTCTCCACCTCCACCACTTTCTCTGGAGCAAGTTTATACCCAATGTACGCACCCACAAACGGCAGTATGATAAAAAGGAATAATGCCAAGTATTTAGAAAGTGGGGTGACTTTTTTAAGGGGTGCAATTACACTCTCAACCTCGTTTTGTTGTGGTTCCATGTGAGTAAATAGTAGCACAGCGGTATCGAACCATCTCTAACTTTGCGTACAAAATTAAAAACTCTCCAGAAGGGAGATTTTAATGATGCACGCCAGGAAAAAACTGTACCACTGTGCAACACTCTTTTACCCCTAAAGCATTTCTGCACTAATACCACCTTCACGAATTACCTCAACAGTATCACCAATTACCCGAACCGCCGTCGAAGGAACCCCACTCCTTGGACCATCATCTATAATTCTATCAATCAGCACCGCACTTTCCTTAAACTGAGCACAAATTTCTATAACTGTTGACTTAGTCGGAAGCCCACTCCGATTGGCGCTCGTACAGGTCAGCGGCGCTTGAAACTCATTCATAAAGTCAGCAATAAGCTGCTGTCCTACCGGGTCTGGGGTTATACGAAAACCAATAGTTTCTATAGAAGTACCGTCTATATGGATATATGAATCACGAAGCGGAAGTACCAGCGTCAGTGGACCCGGTAAAAAACGCTCGGCAATGGAAGCTGCCGTTGAGCTCAGCACAGCATATCGTTCTATGTCGGCAACTGTTCTCACCAGCCAACTCGGTAATTTTCCCACCTCCCGACCTTTTATTTGATATAGCGTATGGAGCGCCTGAGTATCAAATACATGTACCCCGAGTGCGTAGACAGTTTCTGTTGGGTATAAAATCATATCTATTACTCTACCAAATGATGATTAATAATGTTACGTCTGGTCTCGAAGGTATTGGTTTTGTAAGTATCTTCAACCCTGTTCGTCCTCTGGACTATAACCTCTATTTTGACCAGCACGCTTGGGTTATACCATTCATTACATTCAAAAAATTTATCCACTTAGCGGCACAATTCTTCATGAGGACCTCAAAATGTGCGTGCTAAAATTTAATTAGAAAATAAGTAAAAAACAGGGGAACGAACTATGAACATTCAAGAAATTTGTGAGGGAGCTGACCCATTTATCTTCAAACAGAACGATAAATGGCACTTACTAGTACAGAGTGACTTAAGTACCGAGCCGCACGCTCATGATGGCATTAAGGGCTATTCTTTGCGCTCTGCGTCGAGTATTGAAGAATTGCCACACAGTGCACCGACCCTCTTAACGGTTGGTTCACAGCAAGAAAATCTGCGTCAAGTGTGGGCTGGAGAAATTCACTTTGATAACCACATGTACGTGGCGGCTTCAACTGGGGACAATACCACCCACCGCATGCACGTGTACAAAACACACGATACAGCACTCGGTCCGTGGGAACACGTCGGGAAATTAAAAACCCTCGATGAAGATGATGGCTGGATGATTGACCTCACGTTTGCGTTCATCAATGTTGACGGGGAGATGAAGCCGTACGCGTTTTGGTCTGGCTGGGAGACGACCCCCGAATCAGATTTTCACTGCAACGGAAAAGTGGTACCGCAGCATATTTATGCGGCACCGTGTATCAGTCCGACAGAGATCGGAAAACGGGTCTTGATTGCCACCCCCAGCGACAAATGGGCCAACTCTCACGAACCGATTCTCGAAGGCCCGCAAGCGCTGTACATGGACAATACGTTCCGTGGCTTGGTGTTATGTGGAAATGCGAGCTGGACTCGCCAATACGCCACCAACTTTCTCAAGTATAAAGGGGGCGATCCGCTTTCCCCTACCTCATGGACCATGGCCAGCAATCCCTTGTTCCGTTATAAAAAAGGCATTGGCCACGGGATGATTATCGAGGACAAAAATAACTGGTACTACGTGGGCCACTATAAAACTCAGCAAAAGAAAGGCTGGGAGGACCGTCGCATCTTTTTTAGCAAGTTGTCTCCTCACTACCGAAGAAAACTACATTAAAATTAGTAAGGGCCACTTCAAGTGATGTGGCCCTTTCCCTTACTCCCCTTTTATCTAATTACGGGCTCGTGTACCTAAGATATGTTTGGATAAAATTTTGTAGGTATCGTAGTCAAACGGTAATGCAATCTCCTCTTCAGAATGTCCCTCCGGTGTATAGTTAATAATTTTTTTAATTTGCCACTGATCGACGAGATAGGCCACACCTTCTGACGCCTGTTCATCCTCAGGAATAGTCACCGGGCCTTTATAGGGCCAGGAACGCAATTTCATTTTTTTAAAAGCCGTATCAAATCGCAGATTGTAGACAGCGGCATCCTCTAACCCGATACAGGCTCCTTTACAGCGACCTAGCTGAAACTGAAAGCACGCGCCTTTCCCTGACTCCAGCCCCAGTAATTTTGGACACAAGGAATGTTCTTTAATGAGCGTTTCAAGACGCGCCTTTCCCGCACTCATGGTTTTAAACACCCCGTTGATAGTTTCATCATAGGAAAAAGTATCGTTTGCTTGATACGAAAGCGTCCCTGATTTGTAGCCTGAGGGAGTGCCACTCACTTTAAACACCACTAAACGCGAAGTTTTTCGGAGGCGTCGATTATATTCAGGAAGCATTTCCTTTATATATTTTGACTCTTTAAGTAACGCCGAAAGCTCACCACTGGTTACCTCATGTTCAACATACGCCACCTTGGAAGTAAGCGCGCGCTCTTTGGCAGTGGTATGTGACTGACCAAAATGAGACCGAACCCGACTTTTTATATCCACGCTCTTGCCAATATATAACAACCTATCTTCGGCATCGTAAAAAAAATAGACCCCTGGTTGATGCGGTAATGATTCAATAACTTTCTCATCAACCGTATCAGGTAAAATATAATTTACGAGCGCGGAGGTAATTACTTCTTCAATCCGTTCTCGTGTGTGGGATTGTTGTGCACTTTGCAAAAACAATACCAACGCTTCACAATCTGCATAGGCCCGGTGACGGGCAGTCACTACAAGTCCATGCGCTGCAATAATATTTTCTAAACTATGACTTTTTTGACGTGGAAACAGTTGTCGTGAAATTTTCACCGTACATAACGTTTTGGCATTAAAAGTAATACCTAACCGTTTGAATTCAGTTTTAATAAACCCATAATCAAACCGCGCATTATGGGCTACAAAAATTGCCCCTTCAAGCAACTGTTTAATTTCTAAAGCCACCTCATCAAACGTAGGCTTATCGTGCACATCAGAATTGGAAATGCCGGTGATAGTCGTGATAAAGGGACTAATTGATACACCGGGATTAATTAACGTTTCATATCGATCAGTAATGATGCCGTCTTCAACGCGGATAATTCCAATTTCAATGATTTGACCATAGCGTGCATGTGAGCCGGTAGTTTCAACATCAACAAACACGTAGGTATCACCAGTGAGACTTTCAACATCGCGAACAATCATATACGGGTATACTAATCTAATTTAAAAACATATCAATTTGCAATATTTTCATTTCGAAAAATTGTCTTTTTTGTCATTTTTCGTAACTGAATATGTTACTAAATTATAACATTATTTTTATATTTCCCTAAAAACCGGGATATTTTTGTCCACAAAACTTTACAAAAAATTAGTTTTACGGTATTGACATTCCCCCACTTAATTGGAGGGTATACTGTAGCGGTGAATAAAGTTCTTTCAATTTTTATTGTTCCAAATAGTCTCGTATTATTATTAATAGCAGTGGCGAGTATATTTGCAGCAAACACTTCATTATCAATTTTTGGTATTCCGGTAAGTACATTTGATTTTTCAACCAAAGCAAATGCCACCACCCTCTCTACCTCTTTAAATCAAGTTGCACTTTTACCTACCGTTTCTACCAGCAGTTCATCTCTTTTGTTACAAAACTTTACCGTTGCCTGGCCAACTCAAAATCAGCCCGATGCCAACCTTCATACTTTTGAAGGAAAAATTGGTACCGTTTCGGAATCGCAATATTTAATGTTTTGGCAAGTAGGAGGCGGGGTATATACCCGCATGACCCCCAAGCAAAGTGGAGCAAACAGCGTGTTTGCCAGCATAAACTTTTCGAGCTGGAAATGGCTTGGCGACGGCCCGTATGAACTTTCCTTTATCGTGCAAGACAGAAGTGGTAAAGAATTATTTAGAAAAAAAATCGCCATCAAGCGCTACACCGTTAATGGGCAAACCATTATGTCATTAGCCGGGTCACAACCAACAACTGCAACTCCTACTACCTCTGCTCCCGCGCCTACTACTTCCACTCCCGCGCCGGCTCCGATAGCAATCGTTGCCACCACTACCAATACAACCCCAACACCTATCACTACTCCTACAGCCGGGAAACGATTTGCCGGCAAAACGCTCTACCTCCACCCAAATCAAGCAACGGTTCAAAAACAAATCTTTGATGCTAACAACAACACAACCCAAAGTGCTTTAATTAATGTCATTGCTAAACAGCCCCAAGCCGTTTGGCTTACCCGAGGTAATGACCAAGACCTACAGTTGGTACGGGACATTATGGCCAAAACAACTACCACTGCCATTCCGACATTTGTCATTTACGCTATCCCGAACCGAGATTGTAATTCATACTCTCGTGGTGGTTTAGGAAACGGCACACTGTATCTCGACTGGATTAAAAAGCTAGCTGAAACCGTTAGTACTAAACCATCCATTATAATTTTTGAACCTGATGCCCTTCCCCAAATTTCTTGCCTCACTGCGAGCGATCAGACAACCCGACTCGCTCTTATGAAAGAATCATTACGTGTCTTGGGGAGCAAAAGTGCAACCGCAGTCTACCTCGATATTGGTCACCCCTTTTGGCTTTCTCCAACCGTAGCGGTTGATCGTTTACAAAAAGCTGGGATTAGTTACGTGCGTGGATTCTCGTTAAATGTTTCCAACTTCTTTACCAATGCAGAAAACATTACCTACGGAGAACAAATCTCGGCCAAACTCAACGGCATGCCGTATGTGATTGACAGCAGTCGTAATGGTAAGGGCGCTACGCTCACTAAAGAGTGGTGCAACCCCGCTGGTCGCGCGTTAGGAACTACCCCTCAATTTGTCACCACCCATCCTCGGGTTGATGCCTATCTCTGGATTAAACACCCGGGCGAGTCTGACGGAACATGTAATGGTGGACCAAGAGCCGGCGCCTGGTGGTTAGAGAATGCACTTTCCTATGTACGAGAAACCCAGCGACTCACCAATTAATTAGTCAAAGTATAGTCCATGTCGTACCGTAACCGGTAGACGTAGACATGCACATCACGAGAAAATTCTAGACTCTCTTCACGATCAAAGGTGGCATCAAAATAACTTTTGATGGAATCTTCATATCCTTGATCGTAACTTAACACTAAATATAATCGTTCATGCGTTCCGGCAATAGCCGCTACCTCATTGGGCAAATTATTGATATCAAAGTCAGGAATAACTTTCTCAGTGTTACGATTCCATTGTGGTAAGGTGGTGACCTTTGCCGGGCCAGTGTAATAATATAAAATCGGATACACAATAAATGGTGCTGATACTACAACGATATCTTCTCCACCCACAGCCGAACTTAAATACGAACTAGCCGCACTATAGTTTTCCTTATTAGGTGTATCAGGAGATTGTAACTGCACCACCAACCCAAGTGCCATACACAGGACTAGGGTTGTCTTGTAGAAAAATGCGGCGGTAGGTGCATAGACATCTCCTAATCGAGCAATCAACAGAAACAGAGGTGGCAATACAATAATCAAGTACCGGCTTAAAAATAACGGTTGGTACAATACACTAATCAGGTACGCACACAGTAGCGGGACCAGTGTAGCTACCCATAAAAATCGTGTCTCAGGTCGGGGGGCACTTTTTTTATTAAGCCCTAAAAATAAGAGCACCAAAAGGATGGGCCAGCACGCCAAAATAATACTGTTAATAGCATCAACTTGAAAGCCAAAAAAGAAATTTGAAAATACGTTAAAAATATCAATACTCGTTGGCGGATTTAAAATTGGCTGTGACTCCTCCACCCCTTCCCCACTAAACACTTTAAGTAACCAGGGTAAAAAAGCAGCAATCACTAAGAGTACAATAGCTAAAAACGGGAGCAGTTGTCCTTGGGTAAAGTTTTTGCGCCTTGTCCCAAAAAAGAATACAAAGTGTGAAAGTAAAACGAGAAAGAAAAAGTAGTGGGTATAAATTCCTAAAAGACAACACACCGCGTACGCCCACCACGTAAGCGTTGTCGGTTCACGCATCAGTCTTAGGTAGAAAAAATGAACGAGAATAGTCACTAAAATCAACATCGTGTACATTCTAATTTCGCTACTGAACCACACTAAAAATGGTGAGATGCCGTACAGTGTCGTTGCAAAAAAGGCGGTATTTCGTCCGTAGATATACGCTCCCAGCCCATAAAAAACCGGCACCGAAATAAGATAAAACACAAATGAGAACGCCCGACTAATGAAAATTGAATTATCAAATACTACTTGTACGCCATGCACTAACAAGTGATACAACGGTACGTGAACATTTTGTGAAAGTGAAATTAATAGTTCTCGAATTGAAAAACTGGTTTGCCATAAACTTTGTGACTCATCAAGACGTATTGATAACGGCAGGCTGTAATTGATAAATACCCACACCGCCAAAAGCTGCAGGAACACAATCCAGAGGTAATGTTTATCAAATGATTTCATAGGTGGAACGATAATATTTGCGCTAATTTGTGTTTAAAACTGACTCGTTTTACTTTAAAATATTCTCTGCCGGGTAACGCCGCATACATAAACGGTGCGTAAATTGTTATATAGAGCAAACTCCAGGTAGCGTTGGTGGTAAGTGAAGGCGTAATCCCACTTTTACTGTAGGAATATAAAATTCCAATGACAGTTAAAATCATGTAATAGAGATGTGGTCGAACCAAGGAAAAAAAGTTACCTTCGACCTGGACTTTAGAAGTAATTGCAAAACCGGTTTTTTTACCACGCAGTACTTCGAAAAACGCGACCATGTGAATCCACCAAGATGACATCGAGAACGACAGCGCACGAAACGAGTATGTATAGTTACTCGCCGTTTGGAGATTAAAGAGTGTCAATACGATGTACGGCATAAAGGCAATAGCCAGGATCATCGTTGAGGTTTTGAATGGTACCGCCCCCGTGTAGAAAAATATTAGTGGTAACAATGAATTAATAAATATTATTAACCCTGACAAATAATATCCAGCCGAGGCTAAGTATTGGAATCGTTGCGACCATGCTAGGCCACGACGAAATAGCGGATTATAGTTTATAAACACTTCAAGACTGCCCTTGGTCCACCGCAACTGTTGCTTGTAATACGAAAGAAAATCTTCCGGGGCCAACCCTTCGGCGAGAACTTCAGGCACATACACTGATTTCCAACCTTTTTCATGCAAAAACATACCAGTGATAAAATCTTCGGCAATATTATCCGCGCACATTCCGCCTACTTCAAGTAAGGCCTCCCGTCGAATGACCATATTGGTACCCGCCATGGTCACTGAATTTAATCTATTTTTACCCATACAAATAGCACCAAAAAATATTTGTTGCTGATCCCAGGCTCCCCTCGTTACTGTATTTTTTTTATAATTTTTATAGTACTGAGGAGTCTGTACAAACCCTACATTTTCATCAACAAAATACCCAATGGTTTTGCGCAAAAAATCTTTTTTAGGAACATGGTCCGCATCAAAAATAACCACAAAAGGTGAGCGGGTAACGGTGAGCGCATGGTTGATATTCCCTGCCTTGGCCCCGCCAGGAATTCTGCGGGTAATCGGATTAGCGCCTAACATACGGGCCATGTTATTTATTTCAGGCCAATTATCTTTACCGGCTACGTAGCCGTCGTTTAAAATATGCACTTTGAATTTTGGGTAATCCATCTCCAACGCAGCAGAGACCGTTTGCGCCACCAACTCTACTGGTTCCCCCGCTACTGTAATAAACACATCAACCATTGGCAAAAAGCTGGCATCTGTATGGGCCTGGTAGTTTGTTTCCCATACCGTGTAGAGATGCGAGAAACATTGCCACAAATAAAACGCTTGTCCAAAAAGCAAAATTGTAAATAAATAGATATTACTAATTTCAAACCAGACGAGGATGACGATAAAGTACACCAGTAACAAAATACCGTTAACAATAATTAACCCCTTTGAGACGTGAGGACGTAAGAAAGCTTGCGCGTGATTGAGGGAGGTATTTTTCATAGAGTAGTATCGGTTAAAAACCGTTCGGTGTAGTTCGGTAAGCGATTGTTATAAAACGCTATCCCAAACCAACCCCAGTTACTTCCGTAATAACCTGGATCAGCCACCCACAAAAATTTATTGCGATCGTATTGGTTGATTATTTTTGTATTGTAAATAGCTTCGGCAGTCTCTGGGTGCATAATTGCAAAATACGGTAATGTCCCCGCGTACATTTCCATTTTTTCTTCGGCTTCAATAATTACCCCATCATGACTCACTACTGAGGGGAGATATCCATTTTCCGACCACAGTCGTTCCAAATACCAAAAATCTCGCAGTGCAGTTAAAGCCCGCGGGTCCTTAAACCACTTATAATCAAGCGCAATTCTCCAGGGGGTTCGCAATGCGTCATACCCAAAATTTGTATCAAGATTGGGCTGTACCGCCGCTCTGATTTCACCGGTATCACGATTAATTTCAATCCAATTAGGGGTCAGCCACACCGAGTGTGATTTATCTAACGCCAAGCGTGCACTGCGCTCATATATTTCATATGAACTGTCGACCAGACCATCCCAATTATGGGTGGTGTCAATTTGCGCAAAGACTTTAAAGGCGTAGGGCGCTAAATACGACGGGTTAATAATGAGCCACGGATCGGCAGAATCTTTTTCGCGGTTATTAGCCATTAAATACGGCACGCCATCAATCTCCACCACTTCATTATCCCAAACACTATTTATAATGGCTCGACCTTCATTCAAGTAGGTTTCATTTCCCCACCGGCCGTAGCCTAAAAATAATGCTAGGGCAATATCAATATCACTATCTGAGGCAGTATTTTCTCCCCCGATATTATTAAGGACGCCGTAACTACCATCGGGTAATTGTCCGAACTTCCACGATAGCAAAAAGTCATCCCGCAATAAAATATCTTTGGTCCAATCCCACGTGAATTCAAACGTTTCGATATCGTCCATAAATACCGCGCGTAACATACTGTAACTTTGACCTTCAGAAGTCGTAATATTTCCCTCCTCTTTGTCTAAGGTTCGACCTGAGGTAGGTTCGATATATACGACTTTATATTCCGTCCACATTGCTTCCAAGGCATCAATCGCACTGTACAGCGGTGGTTGATAGACACGCTCTTTCGTGACGCTTAAGTACAGTACCGTACCGGCAATTCCTAAAAAAACTACCGTGGCAAGTAAAAAACTACCTTCGGGCCACAAGGATTTGGTGGGCGGTACAATTACAGACTCTTCAAGCAGCGCCTCTTTGGGTGCTTTGTAGTAAATAAATAAATTGCGAAGATAAATAAGTAGACTTAATCCTTGTCCTACAATAAAAACAATATCTTGTTTATAGATAGCGTAGATTAAAATCATCAACGCTCCGAGGATACTGAGGTACCAAAATGAAACCGGAATAGTGGTTCGTTTATTTTTTTCTGAAGCTAGCAGCTGAACCACAAATCGCAAAAAAAATATAAACTGGGCAGTGAAGCCAAAAATTACCCAGGGATTTGCCAGTGATTCAAATAACGGTATCAGGACATTAGACATTTTCTTGGATGTTATGGACTGAGTAATTCATACGGTTATGGACTTTGTAATACGTTTTGGCGAGCAAATCAGTCACAATACCGATGGTAAAAAACTGGATACCCGTGAGAACAAAGGTAACTGCAATTAAGGGCCATATTTTATTAGCGAGACTGACATCAAAAAATAATCTTAGGAAAAACAACCCAACCAGTAATACGGCACCAACAAAAATCAGCATCATGCCAAAACCCCCCAATATATGGAGGGATCGGGCAGAATAGCGAGACCAAAATGAAACAAAAATCATATCAACGAGACTTTTAAAGCCACGGATAATATTCCCGTATTTACTTGAACCGTAAATTCGCGGACGATGATTGACAATCACTTCGGTTATCTTAAATCCACGTTCGGCTAAAATTGCCGGTATAAAGCGATGCATTTCACCGTACAAATCTGCTTCTTCAAAACATTCTCGTCGATAGGCCTTCAAGGCACAGCCCGAATCATGAATGGTGTCGTTAAAGAAAAACTTACGTAACTGATTTGCTACTCGAGAAGTAATTTTTTTTGACCAGGTATCCTGACGCTTTTTGCGCCAACCACACACTACATCATATCCTTCTTCGATTTTTGCTAACAACTTTGGAATATCCGCTGGATCATTTTGCAAATCTCCATCCATCGTCACAAAAATATCTCCGGCGGCATTTTTAAAGCCAGCGTCAAACGCAGCTGTTTGTCCGTAATTTTTCCGTAAGGCAATTAATTTTAAGGGTCGTAACTCCTTACATTTCTTGTACGTAGCATCAGTGGAACCATCATCAATGAAGACAATTTCCCACTGGTGCGAGAGGGGTGTTAACACCCGAACCAATTCTTGATGGAGCAAGGTAACATTTCCTGCTTCGTTATACACAGGAACTATCACCGACAATGAAGGCAGAGAGTTTTTTTCAAACATACATATTTTTAAGATTAGTTTCTAACTCCTCCAGCAGGTGTTGCAGGTATCGTTATAGTCAAAATTGTATGACTCCCCACGACAAAAATATTTGAGAAGAAATTATCGCAACCAGGCAATTACTGCCACACTAGTTAGTTTGTGTATTGCTGAATTTCACGAGCATTTGTTTTTTCAAACACTTCTCGTGCATTAGGATTATCAGTCCGAGCGGCCACTAAAATTTCCCCTTTTTCAATATACGATTGATACATATTGGCATCACTCTCTTGCACTCCCATATTCGTTAATGCTCCAATCAAACCTCCGGCTGCTGCTCCCGTTGCTGCGCCAGCTACAGTGGTAGCTGCCGCTCCGGTTAAGCCTAACGCGGCTGCTAGTGGGCCCGCCACGAACAAAGATCCGAGACCCGGCAAAATTCCGTTCGCTACTACCAATCCAGCAATACCCCCAATAACTGCTCCAACAGTACCGCCATCAACGGCACCTTGAGCCATGGATTCGCCAGTAGTACCATCGGTCATTTCACCTTTTTTATCTGAATACACGTATGAAATATCGTCTTGTTGTATTCCTAGCGCAATAAGTTGTTTAATTGCTGATTCAGCTTCAGCGCGAGTCTGATAAACACCTAAGGTGACTGTGTTCATATTGTATTTGAAATTAACGTTGATTATAAGCTTCATTTCATTATAACAAGCGGGGCTACCTGAGTCAATAAAAGTTATTAATTATTGTCAACATATTGTGTTCTTTTATTCTTTTCTAATTTCCAAAAATGAAACCTGGATTTGTATAGTACCTTGTCTATTGACAATATCACATTTATAGTGTTATAATATAAGCATCATTACAGATTAATTTCCCTGTAATACATGACCGTGTTCACCGTCATTACTACACGTGAACTCCCCTGCCACATACACATGTGGGCTTTTATTTTCAAAACACTAAACCACCTCAATTAACTATGTTTTCATTCCCAATAGTCCCCCCAAAATATTTACTTACCTCTTTTTTAAAAACGGTGGTATTTTCTATTGTTATTTTATTACTCATTACTATTGGGTTATTAGCTTGGATTAACACCTTGCGGGCTGATGCTAAAACCGTGTGGGGAGTAGATTATTCCGAGAGTCAGGCTGTATACCTGGGTCTTAACCCCGCTGAAACGTATTCAGCCATTATTGATGACCTCGGGGCCAAACATATTAAAATTCACATTAACTGGAATGCGACTGAGCCAAACCGTAGTCAATTTGATTTCACCTCTCTTGATCGCATGGTAAAAGAAGCTGAACAAAAAGATGTACAGTTAATTTTGGTAATTGGATTAAAAACGGGACGTTGGCCAGAGTGTCATACCCCTTACTGGTTCAAACAAATTGCACCGGAAAACCGTGAAGAAGAAATCATCCGTTACATTAGTACTATTGTAGGGCGATATAAAAATTCTGACGCAGTAGCCTTTTGGCAAGTTGAAAATGAAGCGTTAATTGAGTTTGGAACCTGTTCAGATTGGTACTACGATCAAGGTACGGATTTACTTAAAGCTGAAGTAGCCGCGGTACGCGCCCTTGACCCTGAGCGAAAAATTATTATTTCTGATTCAGGTGAACTCTCTACCTGGAGTGAAGTAGCAGAAATTGGTGATGTGGTGGGAGTAACGATGTACCGGAGTAGTTGGGATGCAACGGAAAAAACATTTGGTCTTAACCCGTACACATTCTTATCTCCAGAATTCTATTCAGCCAAAGCTGCCTTTATCGAATCATATTACGGTAAACCAGTAATCAGCGTGGAATTACAAGCCGAACCCTGGGCCTCAAAAGGCCTCGCTGAAGCAAGTTTACGCGAGCAAGCCCTCTCTATGAACTCGGAACTCTTTTCAGAAAACGTGGAGTTTGCCAAGCAAGCTGGCTTGGGAGCCTATTATTTCTGGGGAGCAGAATGGTGGTACTGGATGAAAACTAAACACAATCAACCCGAAATTTGGGACAAAGCCAAGGTTTTATTCGCAGAATAATCCAAAAAAGAACCAGCCTGACTGGTTCTTTTTTGTTATTTATTGACCGATGCATCAGCGGGGAGTAGCATTATCAGTAGATACAACATAGTTCAGAGAAAGGGACGACGATGAAGGTTCTCGTGTGTGCACTTGTTTCGCTATGGATATTTTCTTCAACCATGGCCCAAGCCTTTACTCGCAATGAAGCACAAGCCTGTGCTCAGAAGCTTCTCGACGCGTACAATACGAGAAAGTATCCTCGAGATAACCTCGCTATCGAAGCTATTGTCCAAAGTGCTTTTGGTCCAATATTCCGGACATTTTCTGAGTCAGAAAAAACTCTGGCCCTGGAGGTTGGCGAACAACACATACAGGAGTCGTTTACTAAACCAAGTGGAAAATACCGCTACTGGGATCTCGAAGTAACGGCTGTCGAAAAAAGCAAAACGGGTTACAGAGTCATCGGGTATGTCTCGGTACAAACCCCTAGTGCAAGCGGTCGTTACAACTTTTTGGCACTTGTAGGAAAAAAGGGGTGCCAAATTCGTCAGGTACGAGTAGCGGATGTGGTGACACTGGTCGATCAGCTGAAGAATTACTTATCTTCAGACTCGCGAATCAACCACTTATTTAAATCATAGAAAAAACCCCGTGCGTACGCGCTCGGGGTTTCTTTTGCTATACTTATACCTATGAAAAAAATAACTCCCGCCACCCTTACTCGTCTGATGTACTTTATTACTGTTTTTCTCACCGGGGCGGCTGTGCTCATATTTGAAGTAGCGGCTGTGCGTATGTTGGCTCCGTATTTTGGAAGCTCTTTATATGTGCTGTCGAGCGTGTTAACCACCATCTTGGCAGCGTTAAGTGTGGGCTATTACTTTGGTGGACGAATTGCCGATCGACTACCCCACCCTACCATCTTGTATCTCATCATTGGTAGTGCCGGTTTAATAATGCTCTTTTTACAAGTACTCGCGACCTACACACTACCGCTCTCTAATCAGATTTTTTCTATCACGACTGGGCCGTTAGTACTTTCGCTCCTATTGTTTTTTATACCCGCGTTTTTACTGGGCATTGATTCACCATTTGTAATTAAATTACTCACCCAAAATGATACTAACGCTGACCATAACGGCGCGCTGGTTGGATCTATATTTTTCTTTAGTACTATCGGAAGTATCGTGGGAAGTATCTCGGCGGGCTTCATTTTAATTCCCTACCTTGGATTAACCTTGACCATACTCCTCGTATCGGTTGTGTTAATTGCCTGGGCCTTGATAGCAGCTTATATAATTGCCCGGAATAACCCCCAGCCACTCACTTCGTACAGTTTGCCTCTACCTTTACCATTGCTTGTTATTGTTGGCATCGTGAGCGCTGGTTATTTTAGTTTTATAACGCTCACCGCGGACCCAATTAAAACCACTGATGTCACCCTTTATCAAGCTGATGGATACTATTCAAACCTTCATATTTTTGACCGCACCATGAACGGAACGGTCTTTCGATTCCTAAAAAATGACGTGAATAACTCATCGGCAATTATTCCCGGGTCACCTGCGCCCGTGTTTATGTATACCCAACTCGCTAATGTATTTACCGCTCATAATAAAGACGCTCAGTCGTACCTCGTGTTAGGAGGCGGGTCATACACTATTCCCCGCTTTATTCATCACGAGCACCCCACGATGAAAATTGATGTGGCTGAAATAGAGCCGAGTTTATTCTCGCTCGCGCATACGTATTTTGAGTTACCTATCACACCACTTATTTCTAGCTACGAGCAAGACGCTCGGGTTTTTTTACAATCAACCAGCACCCAGTATGACGTAATTTTTTCTGACGTGATGAACTCAGGATTATTTATTCCTCCCCACGTAGCGACGGTAGAATTTTTTGAATCCTTTAAAGCGCGTTTAGCTCCTGATGGTATTGCCATTTTAAATTACATTGGCACCCTTGATACCAGTAACACCAATTTAACCGGCTCAATGATTAAAACTATAAGCTCGGTTTTTCCAAACTACCAGTTACTCGCGTTGCGGGGCAAAGACTACGCGGGCACT
>JAZKIJ010000032.1:14186-23058 GCA_040384905.1 Patescibacteria group bacterium | reverse complement strand
TGGCTCAATGGTTTCTACGGACATGACATGGTGGCCAAGATTGGCTACCACAAGCCCGCCCTTATCTGGAACGTCAAGAGGAATTGGTTCAATGTTCTGGCAAATAAAGTTCTTCAGCTGGTGAGTTTCCCTAACACCGTTTTTACCAGTGAGCGGGTGGAAGTTGCGGCAATCAACAAGCGGGCTGATGCTTTGAAAGTTCACGAAATGGTCTCATGACCGACCGCCCGTAACCTACAGCTGGTTACGGGCTTTTATTATATAAAACTATTTTTAAAAATAAGTTGAATATATATATTCAATAATTAAACATTCATTTCTTTAATTGTTTACAGTATAGATTGACAGAAAAGAGACGACCCAGTACAGTACCCAACGGAACAGAACAAAACACACGAGGGAACACCGTGCCAAAGTCACAAAAAATTCTGATGGTGAGCAATGTTGATATTTTAGATGTTATATCTGAAATTATTGAGCTCGACATCACGTTAGCAGCGAACTATGAAGAGGCGATCGAACGATTGAAGGAACGTTCATTCGATCACGTCATCACAGATGCTGTACTACCCAACCAAAAATCCGGGCTTGATATTTTGCGGTTTACTCGCAAAGCAATGCCTGACGCCAAAGTAGTCGTATTTCACAATGAAGACAGTTGTGTTGTCGATAACCGAACGTGGTTTATTAAAACGTGCTTGAGGGCACATTTTCCCAAAGCCGAGTTTAAGAAAACATCCATTCCCTACCATCTCTCGGAACTACTTCCGAAGAGACATCGCGCCTAAAGCGCTTAGCGTCCGTAACCGTAACTGGTTGCGGGCGTTTCTCTGTATATATTTTAAATTGTTATGCCTAATCAATAAGTTCTGCCCAATTAGGCCCAACCGCTACATCCACTTTAATTGGCACCCCTCTTGTTTCATACCCTGAAAGCACCCCCTCCATCAGCGTAATGAGTTTGAGGATTTCTTTTTCCGCCAATTCAGATTTAATCTCAAATAATAATTCGTCATGCACCTGCAATAAAATTCGGATGTCGTCAGTCTTTTCTTCAATAGTAATGTATTTATAGACGTTATTCATCGCTACGCGCATCGCGTCAGCTGCGGTACCTTGCACCGGCGCGTTAATGGCCATTCGCTCTGCTTGTGCTCGAATAAACGGTGCACTTGAACGCATACCTGAGAAATGCCGTTTGCGCCCAAACAACGTTTCGGTATATCCGTGAGTGCGGGCAAATTCTTTAGTCCCTTCAAGATACTCAGCCAAAGTAGTAAACGTATTAAAATACGCATTAAAAAATTCCTGAGCTTCTTCCCTACTGGTGCCATCACCTAAATTCCCGCGCAGGGCGTTAACTCCCATCCCGTACAAAATACCAAAATTAATGACTTTAGCTTTGCGACGCATTTCTCTCGTTACGGCCTCGGGAGCCACATTAAACACACGCACCGCTACCCCCGTATGCACATCTTCACCACGGGTAAAAATCTCTACCAGTTTGGCATCGCCTGATAAAATTGCTGCCATCCGTAATTCAATCTGAGAGTAATCGATAGAAACAATGGTATACCCGGGACTGGCTACAAAGCCTTTTCTAATCGCTTTACTTTCTTCGGTCCGAATAGGGATATTTTGAAGATTAGGATTTTGTGAAGCCATACGTCCAGTCGCTGCTCCCGTTTGCACAAACGTAGTGCGCAACCGACCATCAGGTGATACGAGTTCCGGCAAGTTATCAATATAGGTAGAAACTAATTTTTGTAACGCTCGGTACCGTAAAATATCCGCAATAATCGGATGTAGGTCCTTCATTTTATCAAGTTCCGATTCTTTAGTTGAACGCTGTCCGCCAGCCGTCTTTTTCTGGTTCTTCGGTTTAAGTCCCATCGTATCAAATAATACTTCCCCCATTTGTTTAGGAGAATTGATGTTAAAGACTACCCCCGCATACTCATGAATACGCTTTTCAAGCGTTTCTAACTCTGCATGCATCACGACCGACAAAGTTTTTAAATACGGTACATCTAACGTAATTCCTGTAGCGTTAATATGTTCTATCACCGCCATCAACGGCGCCTCGATAGTAGTAAACACGGACCATAGACCGGCATCCGCTTCGACTTCAGCTTCTAATCTTTTCACGATAGTCTGCCAATCTGCCGTTTCGTAATATGATCGTCCATAATCCACAATATCTTCATACCGAGCATCGGTTCGCTCACTATCCAAGAGCCATAACAGCACACTCGCCCGCTTTATCTCAAGCGCAGTCACACCCATTTGTTCGGCACTTAATGAAACATCGGCACTGAGCGCAAACAAGGTTTTAATACGGGCGCCCAACGTTCGAAACCCTAACTCAGAAAATAAATTTAAAATCCCATCAGTATCGGCTGCCTCCTGCCAGTGAGTCGTTGGCATGGTGAAGGTAACCGGAGCATCAGTTCGAATAGTTGCGAGCATTTTTGAAAACCGCGCCTCCTCTTCCCCTTCTTTGAGGAGATTAACAATACGAGGTTTAATGCCAGCTGCTAAAAATTGGGCTTCGTCTTTTTTTAATTTTTTGTAAATATCATCAATTCCCCCAAACTGTGTGATAAGCTCGGTAGCTGTTTTTTCTCCAATCCCCACAATTCCTGGAATATTATCTGACGTATCGCCCCGTAGACCTTTATAGTCAGCTACGAGTTTAGGCGCAAATCCAAAGCGTTCTTTGACCGCTTCTTCATCATATAAAATTGTATCTTTGATACCTTTTTTAAGCGTGTACACCACTACCCGTTTTTTATCAACACACTGCATCGTATCCATATCACCGGAAGCAATTACCACCTGCACCTCAGACTCACTTTTCATTTGGTGCGCAATGGTACCCAACATGTCGTCAGCCTCAAAACCAGGATGCTCAAAAATAGGAATACCAAACACTTTGAAAATGTCCCGTGAGCGATTAATTTGCGCAATTAACGCATCATCAGTTTTGCTCCGCGTGCCCTTGTAGGCGGCAAAAGCATCATGTCGGTAGGTCGGCTCGGGCAAGTCAAAACATGCCACGATGGCGTCAGGTTTAAAGTCTTCAATAATTTTAAGCAACATCGCGACCACTCCATAGAGCGCGCCCGTAGGCTCACCGGTGGGTGACGCAAAATCAGGGAGAGCGTGGTACGCTCGGTGCAAGATGGCATGCGCATCAAGTAACACCACCACTTTTTTATCGGATTTTTTCTTAGCTTTGGGCTTTGGGTCACTAGTCGGCATAGTAGGTAAGTTTGTGTTTAGAGTGAGGCAGGGCTTCTAAATCAATTTTCAACGTCCGCGCCGGTAAAAATGCTGAGATGCGTTCAGCCCACTCGATACAGATAAGCGTATTTGGTTGTTCCAGTTGTTCCGTAAAGTGCAGCGGTTTCATTTCACTATCATGCTCAATCCGGTACGCATCAATATGAATAAGCGAACTAAATACACTGTCAGTTGTTTCATACGCCTTCATCAAGACATACGTAGGACTGTTAACCGTTTCGGTCACACCGAGCATCTGCGCCAGTTGCTGCACAAACGTCGTCTTCCCCGCCCCTAGATCTCCCGAGAGCGCAATCACCACTGCCTGTTCATGGGGCAACTGTTTCCAAATACCGAGTAACTCTCCTGCTACCGCTTTAAGTTCCTCAACACTGGCTACCGTCCACGTGGTTTCAGTCATAGTAATCTCATTGTACCATCGCTTTCAATTTGTGCGAGGGGCAGTTTTTTCCCGTTACTCTCTTAAGCAGGTATGCGGGCAATGCTACAATACACGTATGCCTGATTTTAATGATTCAGTTTCTAATAATCACATTGCTGCTTTGCGTAAGCGCGGTGAGGAAAAATTGATGCAATCACTCGCTCCGCAATACGGGTATGATTATATTGACTTACATGGGTACACCCTTAACCCTGAAGCGTTAACCAAAATTAACGAGACTGATGCCCGCAAAGGTCATATGGTAGCGTTTGAATTAAATCGCAAAGTACTTTCAGTCGCTACTAACGCTCCTAATCAAGCAGAAACCAACCGCATTGTTAAAAGTCTGGAAGATAAGGGCTTTTCGGTCGCACTTTATTTATGTTCAAATGCGAGCCTCGAGCATGCGTTTGCCCGGTACGCTGACCATAAAAGTGCCACCGCTTCAAAGCGCGGTATCCTTGATATTAATCCTGAGGACATTTTAAAAACCGCCAAAAATATTTCCACAATTAATGATGTGGCAACCGCCTTCACCACCATCGGCACCATTAACAGCCCAAGAAGAATTTCTGAAACGCTCGAACTCATTTTTGCGGGAGCTTTAGCACTAAAGGCATCAGACATTCACATTGAACCGGAAGTACATGCCGTTCGATTACGGTATCGTCTCGATGGTGTATTGCTTGATATTTTTAACTTGGAACAAATGCTCTACGGGCGTATTATTTCTCGTTTAAAATTACTAGCGGGCATGACCCTAAACCAACGCAAAGAAGCCCAAGATGGTCGTCTCCAATTTGTGTTTGGTGAACGCGAAATTGAAGTGCGTGCTTCTATTATTCCCGGCAGTAGTGGCGAATCGATGGTAATGCGTTTACTTGATCCGGGAGTGGCGAGTTTTAGTATGGATAAATTAGAACTTAATCCCCTCCTCTATAAAGTGATGCAAGAACAGTTACGCCGACCAAATGGACTAGTGATTACCACCGGACCAACTGGCTCTGGTAAAACTACTGCTCTCTACGCGTTTTTACGCTCTGTCCACGACAGTGAGAAAAAAATTATCACCATTGAAAACCCGGTGGAATATAAATTGGAAGGCATTGTACAAACTCAAGTTGGTCCAGACTATAGTTTTTCTTCTGGTTTACGGGCTATCTTACGACAAGACCCTGACATCATTATGATTGGAGAAATTCGTGACCGTGAAGTAGCTGAGACTGCAATTCACGCGGCTCAAACCGGACACTTAGTATTTTCTACCCTACACACCAACAGTGCCGTCGGCGGCTTCCCCCGGTTAATTGACCTTGGGGTTGATCCTCGAATTATTGGTAGCTCCGTTAATATTATGCTCGGCCAACGCTTGGCTCGCGTGCTGTGTGTTGAATGTAAACAAACCTACGAAGCGAGTGAACGGGAAACTAAGCTCGTCACCACGATAGCGTCCGGGTACCCTGAACCAATTGCAGTACCTTCCCCCCTTACTCTTTATAAATCAGTTGGCTGTGCTGCCTGTGGAAACACTGGCTTTAAAGGCCGTTGCAGTATTTTTGAAGCCGTGGTTATTGATAATGAAGTAGAAGAAGCTGTCATCCGCGATCCCCGCGAACACATAATATTAGCTGCCGCCGAAAAACAAAATATTCCTACTATGGCCGAAGACGGCATTGTAAAAGTACTCGCGGGCATCACTTCACTGGATGAACTAGAACGAGTAGTAGACTTAAGTAACACTCGAAGCAATATTAGTTCGGAGAGTGAGGGGGAAATATTAGACGACTTTGCCAGCCACATAGTTTAAAACTTCTATAAACGAAGCATTTCGTTGTTGCGAGTGCATAAAAGTTTATTCACCGTACAAGAAGTACGGCTCACAAACTTTTATTTCCGCGCCTAGAACTGCAATCGTTTATAAAAGTTTTAGATGATTTGAAACATGGTGTCAAAACGCCTTCAATCATTTTATGATTGAAGGCGTTTTGGTTCAAATATTGCACATTAACTCTTGGCTTCCCTATTAGTTTTACTTGACTGTAATGCAACTGCAAAAGTGGTGGTGGTCAAGGCTTTATTTTTTTGTGCCTATGGTATAGTCGGACCTAGTACCAAGGAGATGCGCACCTAACATCATTCCAGAGGATAACTCTCTAAGCAAAGCTTCCGCAATGAAAGTGAATACCACGCTAAGGGATTGCCCAGCACTCCTACTCTAGGGTAGGCGCCACGCAATCCTCGCAATGTATTCAAGTTGCTTAGAGAGTTATAGTCTGGAATAGACATAAAAAATGCCGCTTCGTGATGAAGCGATCTTACATCTATTTCCTGTGTGATGAGCGGTGATAAAGGGTGCTGGCCCTTTCTTTTCATTCGCTATACTAGCATACACAATTCATATTGTCAAGCTTTTCCCTCTTTTTTGATACTTAGTTGCTAATTTCCCTACCTGGCACCGGCTACAAAATACAGCCTCACAGTGTATTACAAGATTCAAAATGTCTAACCAGCAATCCTGAGTACTTTTTGATATACTAGGGACATTATGAGCGATTCGCCAAAGAAAACTATCACGAGAGATGATGCGGGACATCTCGATCAGACGTTACGACCCCAAAGTTGGGAGGAATATGTGGGCCAAAGTAAGATTAAAGAAAATCTGCGCATTTTATTAGAAGCCGCTCGCGAACGAGGTCATGCCGCGGAACACATTTTATTGTACGGCCCGCCCGGATTAGGCAAAACCACGTTGGCGCACCTGATTTCGAAGACCTTAGGCACCAACATGCGTACCACTTCTGGCCCCGCTATAGAACGCGTAGGTGATTTGGCGGCCATCCTTACCAACCTTAGTCCCGGCGACGTACTCTTTATTGATGAAATCCATCGCTTAAGCAAAACCATTGAGGAAGTCCTCTACCCGGCCATTGAATCAGGCGTGCTTGATATCATTATCGGTAAAGGTCCTTCTGCGCGTACCGTACAATTAGAACTCCCTCCGTTTACCCTAGTTGCCGCCACTACCCGGATATCGCTTCTCTCGGCCCCCTTACGTTCCCGCTTTTCTGGCGGAACCTTTCGGTTAGAGTTTTACACCGATACCGAGATTGCGGACATTTTGACTCGGTCCGCCTCCCTATTACAGGTAACAGCCGATAGTGCCGTTATGCATAATATTGCCGTCCGCTGTCGTGCTACCCCTCGAACGGCTAACTATCTCTTGAAACGCTGTCGTGACCTTGCCCAACTAGAGAAAGGTGACCTCACTTCAGATATCGTACAAAAAACTTTTAAATTACTTGAAGTCGACACCCTAGGGTTAGGTGCTCCTGACCGAGCTGTGTTAGAAGCCATCATTCATAAGTTCGGTGGCGGACCCGTAGGACTTAACACCATCGCAGCAGCAACTGGCGAAGAACAATCAACCATTGAAGATGTTATTGAACCCTACCTTATTCGACAAGGACTACTAGAACGGACCCCCCGCGGTCGAGTAGCCGCCGCCCTCGCGTACAGTCATTTACAAGAATTATAAATAGACTAGAATCAACGTATTAGAAACTGTAGTTTTAAAGAGACTCCTCTTCATTACTACGCTCATAAGAAAACCTGGCATGAGTGGACATAATAAATGGTCAAAAATTAAACACAAAAAAGCAGCTACCGATGGGCAAAAGAGTAAAATCTTTTCCAAGCATTCAATGTTGATTGCGATGGAATCCCGCAAAGCCGGTGGTAATTTGGCGTCGGCCTCGTTGCAAGCTGCTATTTCTCGGGCCAAAGCTGACTCAATGCCAAAAGATAATATCGACCGAGCCGTAGCCAAGGGTTCAGGTGCCGGCGGTGCCGCCTTAACCGAAGTAATGTTTGAAGCCTTTGGTCCAGGCGGAACAGCAATTTTAATTACCGCCGTGACCGACAACAACAATCGGACGGCTCCAGAAATTCGTAGCATCTTCACCAAAGCCGGACTGACGCTCGGTGGCCCTGGTTCTGCTTCCTGGGCATTTACCAAAACAGAAGACGGTTATATTCCGATGAATCCCGTCGAACTCTCAGACGAAGATGGTGAAAAGTTAGCGGATTTAATTGAGAAGTTAGAGGATCAGGAGGATGTGCAAGAAGTCTTTACCACCGCCGATACACCCGAAGAGGCATAAAGGCTCCATCTGCGTTGTTGGCACAATCGCTTAGAACCTCACCGTACAAAAAGTACGGCTCGATTCTGCACTCGGTGCCGCCTAGCATCTGAAGCCTTTCTGCCTCTTCTCTCATTTCAAATGTTCACTCTAAGTTACTAATTAGACGCTCAAAAATCGATACAGTCCTAGGCGGACTAATAAAATAAGATGAGCCGTATTTTTATACGGTGAATTTTAATTTATGCAGGACAACAACGGAATGTGCGATTTTTGTGCGTCTTCTCTAAAATGGTAGACTAGGTCATATGAGAGTATTAGCTATTGATCCGGGATATGACAGGCTTGGGGTGGCGGTGATGGAATATCAAAATGGAAAAGAACATTTGATTTTTTCGACCTGTGTTGAAACGGACAAAAAAAGTGACTTGCCAGAACGTCTGTTTATGGTCGGAGATACTATTGCTACACTTATTGCCACCCACGCCCCTGATACCGTCGCTATTGAAACACTCTTTTTTAATAAAAATGTTAAAACCGCAATTGGGGTGGCCCAAGCGCGTGGCATCATTATCTATCTCGCTAAAAAATCTGGTTGTGTAGTTCATGAATTTGGACCACAAGAGATTAAAGTGGCAGTAACTGGTTACGGTAACAGTGATAAAGCGGCGGTGTTCGCCATGGTAACTCGGTTAGTGCCCAATGTACCAAAGAAAGCTCTTGACGATGAGTACGATGCGATTGCTGTTGGTATTACCTGCCTTGCACAATTTGGACGAAACCCGTAGAATCTCGAGCGTACTGGTAAAGGGAGTTGCATAAAATGACAACCTTTGTTACAACATTTACATAAATAATTGATATGATAAGCAACTTTGCAAAAAACGACGACGACATCGAAGAAGCAGATGTTGAAATCATCGATCCTAAAAAATAGCGAATATAAAAATGTTGAGGGCGAAAGCCCTCAGCATTAGTCCTAATAGAACTGCCGTTAAAGCAAAAC
>JAZKIJ010000032.1:11199-14176 GCA_040384905.1 Patescibacteria group bacterium | reverse complement strand
TGATGATTTACTCGATGAAGTAGCCGCTGACGAAGTCGAAGAAGACGATGCTCTACTAGAAGGCTTTGGAATTTTAACTGAAAAGGAAGTACCTGAAGATGAAGAAGAAAAAGATGAAGACGAAGAAGGTGATGCGGAACTCGAGGACGATGCAGAAGATGTAGAGTTTGACGCGTTTGATGACATAGACGAGCTCTAACAAAAAACACCCCCTGCCCAGGGGGTGTTTTTTGTTATTACGCTGTGTGGAGGATGACGATATTCTTTTTTCCTCGCTTCAGTGACTTAATATCCCCTGCTGTAAGCGTAATGATGGTCTCTAAATCTGTAACTTTACCTCCGTCGTAGGTAATAGCACCTGACTCAATAAAGGTTCGCGCTTCTCGATTACTCGAAGCTAATCCTGAAGAAACTAACAGCTCAATCAGTGATGTTGGTGCAGTCACTGTAATTGCTGGTGCATTGGTTAAGAGGATATCTCTTTCTAACGGCGAGAGTGTACTGGTATCTTTATCACTAAAGAGTATCCCGGCCACGTTCGCTACAGCGTTTGCTGTTTCAGATCCATGAACAAAGGCCGTAACGGCGAGGGCCAACTCTCGTTGCGCCCGGCGTTCACTTGGATTTTGCTTAAAATCAGCCGCAATCGTTTCAATCTCTTCTAATGAAAGGAGCGTGAATAATTTTAAGTAATCAACCACCCCTTCATCTCCTTGATTGAGCCAAAATTGATAAAAGGCAAACGGTGAAGTTTTTTCAGCATCAAGCCAAATTGCATTCCCCTCACTTTTACCAAACTTTTTACCAGTGCTTTTATCTACCACCAACGGAACGGTTATCGCATGAACTGTTTTTTGTTCTTTACGACGAATCAACTCTACGCCCGCTATAATATTCCCCCATTGATCTGAACCCCCCACCTGCACGTCACACGCGTGTTCTTTATTAAGGACTAAGTAGTCATACCCTTGTAGTAACGGGTAGGCAAAGTCGGTATAAGAAAGTCCGACGTCACTTCCCAACCTCGTCGCAATGGCATCTTTTTTAATTAATTCATTAACCGTAAAGTGTTTTCCAATATCTCGCAAAAAGGTTAGGAGACCTACTGACCCGAGCCAATCTTTATTATTTACAAACGTAATGGGTACATTCTCTCCCCCAATCAATCGCTGGGCTTGGGCTTTAATTTTCTCAACGTTACCATCAGTAATCGCGACGTCTTGCAACACCCGCTCAGCATTCGGCTTAGGGTCACCAATCATGCCCGTTCCGCCTCCCACCAAAAAAATAACTCGGTGTCCCGCCTGAGCTAGATGGTACAACAACAACCAAATCACCATGTTCCCCGCATGAGCAGAGTCAGCACTCGGGTCAATCCCATGGTAAATGGTCCGCTTAGGACCATCAAGCACATCGGCGAGCGATTCACTGGTATGTTGATGAATAAATCCGCGCTTAGTTAAATCAGTAGATAACGACATAGCTATAATGTACCACACTCATTTGTTAATTTAACTAGACAAATTATGCTACTATTGGCACTATACACACAAATTTATGTTCAAAAAACTCATTACAAAAGACTGGTGGAAGAAAAACTATAAACGAATTATCGTTGATGGTTTGATTGTTATGTTCGTCGGCACCGTCTTAATAGTGAGCGGTCTCTTAATTTGGGTATCCACCTTAGAAATCCCTGATCTTTCCTCATTTGAAGATAGACGAATCCTTCAATCAACCAAAATTTATGACCGAACGGGGGAAATTCTCTTGTATGACCTTCACCAAGACGTAAAACGGACAATAGTTCCCTATGAAAATATCTCCCGCAACATCAAAAACGCCACTATAGCGATTGAAGATGAACGGTTTTATAGTCATTTTGGGATTGACTTAAAATCAATTGTTCGAGCAGCAGTTGTTAATACCACCGCCGGCGACCTATTAGGCGGACAAGGTGGTTCAACAATTACCCAGCAAGTAATCAAAAACTCGGTATTGCAACGAGATAAAAAACTGTCACGAAAAGTGAAAGAGGCAATTTTATCCATTAAACTTGAACGAACGCTTTCCAAAGATGAGATTTTAAGTATCTACCTTAACGAATCTCCGTACGGCGGAACTATCTATGGGGTGGAGGAAGCTTCTCAGTCTTTCTTTGGCAAAAAAGCTAGTGATGTAACTTTGGCTGAAGCAGCGTATCTCGCTTCCCTCCCGCAAGCTCCTACCTACCTCTCTCCCTACGGCAACAACAAAGAAGATCTTGATGCTCGAAAAAATGTTACCTTGCGAAAAATGCTGGAAAACCAACTCATTTCAGCTGACGAGTACAATCAAGCAAAAGATGAAGTAGTGACTTTTTTACCCCAAGCTATTTCTGGGATTCGCGCCCCGCACTTTGTAATGTTTGTGCGCGAGCAGTTAGTAAAACAATACGGTGAAGAAGCGCTCGCTGAACGTGGGTTTAAAGTTATCACAACGCTTAACTACGAATTCCAAGAAAAGGCAGAGAAAATCGTAGCTGAAAAAGCAGCCATCAATAAAGAACGTTTTAAAGCAGATAATGCTGGCTTGGTAGCGGTTGACCCAAAGAACGGAGACGTACTTACCATGGTAGGATCAAAGGATTATTTCAGTGAAGAAATTGACGGTAACTTTAATATTGCCCTCGCTGAACGTCAGCCTGGATCTGCAATTAAACCCTTTATTTACGCAGCCGCTTTTTCTAAAGGCTACCTTCCTAACACTATTCTCTTTGACGTAAAAACTCAGTTCTCTCCGCTATGTCCACCTGATAGCACCAGTTCTGAATCACCATGTTATTCTCCAAACAACTATAACGGAAAATTCTTAGGACCAATCAGTATGCGCAACGCCATGGCGCAATCATTAAACATCCCAGCTGTAAAAACATTGTACCTAGCTGGTATTAAAAACTCACTTATTATCGATGATTCATATAATTCCTCGCCAGTTG
>JAZKIJ010000032.1:7708-11189 GCA_040384905.1 Patescibacteria group bacterium | reverse complement strand
GGCGGCAGACATGGGTCTTACCACCCTTAATGACCCCGAACGATACGGACTAACTCTAGTACTCGGCGGTGGTGAAGTTCGCTTACTTGATATGACCCATGCGTTTGGAGTTTTTGCCAACGAAGGCGTGCGCGCAGAACCACGGAGTGTGCTTAAAATTGAAGATTCTCAAGGTAACCTTGTTTTTGAAAGCCAGGTAGCCAGTAAGCGAGTTCTCGACCGTAACGTTGCGTTAATGATTAGTGATGTCCTTACTGACAACGTTGCTCGAACCCCACTATGGGGAGCAAACTCACTGGTTAATTTCACCACTCGTGACGTGGCCTCAAAAACCGGAAGTACCAACAACCTCCGTGATGCGTGGCTTATGGGATATACGCCTAACCTAGCCGTGGGTACTTGGGTTGGAAATAACAATAATGCTCCGATGGGTGGTGGACTTTCCGGATTAATTGTTACTCCAATGTGGCGAGAATTCTTTGACTTTGCCCTCGAGAAAATTCCTGATGAAAAATTTGCTCAACCACAAATTGACCTGAGCGGAGTAAAACCAATAATTCGTGGTGACTATATCGATAGCTCAATCTTAATCTCTCAAGCGCAAAGTGGATCTACTACCCCTGACATTAGTGGAGTCATTAATAGTATTCACGACATCTTGTATTACGTCGATAAAAATGACCCGCAAGGACCCTACCCATCAAACCCTAATGTAGACGATCAATTTGCTAACTGGGAATATGGGGTGCAGGCGTGGAAAAACGCCACGTACGGTGCCATTTTAGCCGCTTCAGTCGCATCCTCCACAGCCGAGACAGTAACACCAGATGAAGAACCTGAAGAGGAAGAGGAGGAGACGCCAAGACGTCGACGAAACAGTCGCGACAACTAAACTTTAAAAAACACCTGGACAGCCAGGTGTTTTTTAAAAAATGATTTTTGGCACACTCGCCTCCCCTAACCGAGCTTTAAGATGAATAAGGATTTCCTCTTGGTGTAATTTTATTTCCTGCTTTAACACTGCCGGCGCAGTTAAAGAAATGGTTCGGGAATGTACAGCGTATTTTATATATTTAGGACTTAATGTTACGCCAGTTAAATCAGCAATTACCTCTATCACCTCTTTTACCACGCTACTTTGCGGTGCTTTAAGAACCTTTTTATATTTTTCAAATAGTTCACTAACTTTTGTAATTTCACCGCGTCGAGTTTTCATATCTTTATTATAAAAGTGGATTTAAAAATGAGTAAGGAGAGATTTATAGGTTTAAGTGAACGTCTTAAGGAGGTCTACTTCAACGATGATAAGTTTAAGCGACTTACCCCAGGAACGTGTTCACCTCAACGATATCAAGTTCCAGGAATTTGCCCTAGGAAGGGGCAAATTCGGAACAAAGTAAATAATATATTGTGCTTTTATTAGTGATACAGAACTTAACCTTATAGGTTCCAGCGATTTGCCTTAGGAGGACAAATCGGGAACAAAATTCGCAATATGCCCTTTGGGCATTTACTCATTTTATTTATTCATCGGCATCACGAGATACCGCAAAGTGGTATCGGATACACCTTGGATAACTAGAGGCCTTCCAATGCCGGCAAAGTGCATTATAAGACTATCGTCACTAATATGTGACAACGGATCAATTAAGTACTGTTGATTAAAATTAAGTGTAAGGTCCTCCCCCTCTGTTTGTACTTTAATTGTATCGGTAGTGGTTCCAACTTCACCATTTTGAGACGAAATAGTTAAATCAGTGGCAGACACCTTTATAGTCACCTGCATAAACTTATTTAGAAATACTTGTGTCTTTTTAAAGGACTGTAAAATATCACTTTTTAGCGCTGTAGTATGTGCCACATACTCTTTAGGAATAATCTGTTCATAGTCAGGAAACGAGCCTGAGACGAGTCGTGACGTGATGTACACCCCTTCAGAAAACGAAAGTGCACATTGATTGTCATTTATAATGAGTGTTGGATCAGTTTCAAGTAAATCACAAATACGAGCTAGTTCAATTGCGTTTTTTTGCGGAATAAGAATAGTTTGATTGAGTATAAAGTTTTTTTGCGGAACAGTCTTTTCCATCAACCTAAAAGAGTCAGTGGCCACAAACGTAAGTGAGTGTTCTTTTTTTTGTTGAATAAAAATACTACCTAATTCTGGCTTAATAGAAGACTGTGAAGCAGCAAACGCCACAGTCTTTATTCCTAACGCAAAAAGATTTTTCTGAATAGTTGAACCACCTACCGTTAATTTTACAATTGACGGAAACTCATCATACGGTATAGCGTTAATGGTAGTTTTTCCGCTTCCACTATCAACCAAAAGTACGCCTTCAGTAACAGAGAGCGTTACATCCTTTTTAGTAATGTATTGCACCGCCTGCATTAAGGTAGTAGCTGAGACCGCCACAATTCCCTCTTCTTCTACATTAGCTTCCACTACCACCTCAATTCCTATTTCTAGGTTAGTGGCTTTAAAAGTTACCGTACCTTCTTTAACGGTAATTAAGACACATTGTAGAACTGGTAACGTTACGTGTTTGATACTTACTCGGGTAATGAGTTCTAGTGCGTGGATAAGTTTTTGTTGGTTGAGTATTATTTTCATTTTTTTATATTTTACTCTCTCTTATTAGGGGTGTGGAAGTGTGCATAAGCTAAAAATATGTTGTATTTATAAGGCTACTGTAGCACCTTTATTTATAAAATACCTGTGTATTTATCTGTGCATACTGTTTATTCCTTTGGGGATAGAACTGGTCTTTTTAATATATGGGTATAACTCACTCTTTTATACCCACTATTTTTTGTAAAAAATAACAATATTGACGGTTTATTAGCCTCTAACCCAGCCCTTCTCCCCCAGGGTTACCAGAGATCATCCCCAGTTTATCCCATGTTGGTGGGTATAACTGAAACTGCTGTATAAAATAAAACATCAGGTATCCTCGTGATACCTGATGTTTTATTTTAAGAGTAGTCGTACTTGAGTAATCTCTTCTTCCAGTTCGGCGTCCACTTTGAGGTCTCGTTTAATCTTTTCACAACTATGGATGACGGTAGTGTGGTCTCTTCCTCCAAGTTTTTTACCGATAGCCGGATACGATACCTGAAAATCTTCTCGTAAAATGTACATGATAATCTGTCTTGGCTTCACTACTTCTTTTCGGCGGGTTTTTTCGTAAATACTTGCTTGATCAATATCAAAGAAGCGCGCCACTTTATCAACTACATCAGAGACCGCTAGGGTTTTTCGGGGTCGACTACTGTTTTTAATAATCGCCTTTACTTCCTCAATAGTAAGGGTTCGTCCCAATAGTTGTGATTGGCACATAATGGTATTAAGAGCTCCTTCGAGTTCCCGAATGTTGCCTTCAATAGTTTGAGCGAGGTGTTCAACTACATCGTCAGCCAGAGAAATACTATTTTGTGCAGCTTTCGCGCGTAAAATAGCTGCTCGTGATTCAGTGTCGGG
>JAZKIJ010000032.1:0-7698 GCA_040384905.1 Patescibacteria group bacterium | reverse complement strand
ACCGATCTTCCATACCAGCCAGTAACGCTGGGTGCATGTCACTTGAAAACACAATTTGTTTATTGGTGTCATGTAGAGCGTTAAAGAGGTGAAAGAGTTCTTCTTGGGTCTTTTCTTTGGTGGCCAAGAACTGGACGTCGTCCATAATCAGAACATCATACTGGCGGTATTTGTCTTTAAAATTATTAGCAGTTCCACTCTGGAGCGCATTAAAGTAATCCACGGCAAACCGTTCACTGGTGACATAAAATACCTTTTTACCAGTCTTTTTTACCTGATTACCAACTGCTTGGATTAGGTGGGTTTTACCGTGACCGGTTTTACCATAAATAAACAGTGGATTATACGCAATTCCCGGCTTTTCACTCACGGTTTTAGCAGCTGCGTGCGCAAGCGCGTTGTAAGGGCCAACCACAAAGTTTTCAAAAGAATACTTTGGGTTAAGGTTATCGCTTTTATTGATGTAGTAATCCTCAAGCGGGAGAGCGGCATTAATGGTTTGAGTTTTACTGGTCTCCCCTCTTCTATCGCTCCGTTGTAGTACGGCGTATTCAATACTCCGTACATAGGGAGTAATTTCACGCAGGGTTTTTAAAATCATGGACTGAAATTTATCAGCCAACCAGTCCCGAACAAAAATACTCGGTACCCCAATGGTGAGGGTACCGTCCTCAAGCGATACAATGTGCGTGTCGCGAAACCAAGTCTTAAAGTTTGCTGGGGTAATTGATAATTCAATCTTAACCAAGGCATTATCCCACAAACTTTTAACATCAATTTGCTCAGTTCGAACAATGCTATTGCTTTGATGTTGGTGTGTTACAGGAGGCATAGTGATAATATTTCTAAAGCTGTGTGAATTATACTGGGTGGAAAAAAACTGTAAATACTCAGTCAATAAAGTGACTAAAAAGTACCCCTCAGTATTGATACTCTTTGCGCAACTGTGGATAACCTGTGGACAATGATTTTTTATACCAACTGTCCATCCCCTATCGAGTCACTCGTACTATTATTATACGGATACTGAGGGCGGGTTAACAGGTTGCGAACTTTAAAATATCATGTATAGTTCTACCACTAATTACATTTAATATGAGTAAACGAACCTACCAACCAAGTAAGCAGAAACGAGCCACTACCCACGGCTTCTTAGTGCGTATGGCAACTACTGCCGGAGCCAAGATTATCCGCGCTCGAAGACGAGTGGGACGTGCCCGACTAACCGTTAAGCCCTCAAAAGCTCGATAAACAATTCTAAAAAGGCCCCATCTACGTTGTTGCCTGCACAGTTTATTAAGTTCATCGTACAAGAAGTACGTTTCACCTAAAAACTGCTGGTCGCCTAGTATCTGGGGCCTTTTTAGAACCGTTTAATTACGCAAGGCAATATACTTTCTAGAGTATAATTTATATATGTTCAAAAAATCCGAACGTATCACCCGTACCGCCTTTACGCAATACTTTAAAATTGGGCGTCGGTTCCATACTGATTTCTTTACGCTAATTTATTCCCCCGCCCCTATGCGGGGAGTGGCGGTAGTAGTTGGAAAAAAAGTATTTAAAGAGGCAGTTGATCGAAATACGTTACGTCGACGGGTCTATGCGGCGGCACGCACTTCACTTCAAACGAGTACTGGTATCTATCTGATTATCGCCAAGCCGACTGCTAAAAATCTGAATCAAAAGGACGTTGCTCCGGCAATAGCGGAGCTTCTCGCCACCGCGTTAAAAGCAAGGTAGAATAGCGACATTATGTTTAGTTATATTTGGCACACGATTTTTTTTGACCCGGTCTATAACGGACTGGTGTTTTTTATTGATGTAATGCCCCGAGGAGACGTGGGGTTGGCGATTATTGCTATTGTTATTTTAGTAAAGTTTTGTCTCCTCCCTTTGTCTATAAAGGCGGTCAAGACGCAAAAAATTATGAAGGAACTTGAGCCAAAGCTCAAGGAACTTAAAGAAAAATTTAAAGACAAGCGAGAGGAACAAGCGAAGGCTATGATGGAATTATACAAAGAAGCGGGCATGAATCCGTTTGCCAGTATTTTGCTCTTGTTTATTCAAATCCCGTTTATTATTGCCATTTACTTCGCAGTGTCTTCTGGTGGCGGTGTGCCCTTGCCTGGTATTAATACCAACATTTTGTATGCCTTTATTCCAAATCCCGTCATGGTTTCAATGGAATTTTTTGGCAGTATTGATATTACGCAAAAGAGTATGGCACTCGCATTGCTCGCGGGGATTACTCAATTTTTTAGTACCAAGCTCTCAATGGCTTCGATGCCGTTAAAAGAGAAAGACAAAGATGCGGCCCCAAGTCTAAAAGATGATTTTGCCCGCAATATGCAGTTCCAAATGAAATACGTTATGCCTGTTTTTATTATTTTCATCGCCTACAGTTTCTCTGCAACCATCGCCCTCTATTTTGTAGTCAGTAACCTAGTCCAAATCGCCCAAGAGTTCTACGTCCGAAAGCACCGGTAGAAATAGTTATTATTCTGAAACGCAAGCTGCGTAATTAACGCCGTTAATAGTACTTTGAACATAGCCCATTGTATCTTGTAAATTATTTTCTGCTGCAATGCTATTACAAATTGTTTCTACCTCAGTAATAATTTGGCCACTGTCTGCTAATTCTCCCAACTCTACTGCCATAAGTACATTTCCCACACCACCAATATCAGCAGCTATTGCATTTAATGTAGTCTGGTCTTCCACTAGACCGTCGTATAGGAAATCACGAGTTAATTGTAAAATTTCAGTACGTAAAGCTGGACTTACAGGGACTCCAATTTGTGAAAATATGCGATCTGATTCCGCTTGTGTAATTTCTGTAATACAACGGTAGTTATCACCTACATAATAACCGTTCCCACTCGCGCAACCTTCACTTTCTGCAATTGCAGCACGTATTCGTAATACTTCAGCGGAAGCAAATGCATCGGGGTTGTTAGGAACCAAACAAGAGTTATTAACTATTGTTCCCTCTAACCAATTACATACAATGCTACATTCAGCTGCAGTACCTGCACCTTGAGCATAAAGACCTACCAGGGCCCCTCCTACCCCACCCGCCAGTCCCCCAAGTAACCCTAAAGCTGTATTACCGACAATTGGCACGGCAGAGCCAGCCGCAGCGCCACCAACTAAGCCTACAGACGCACCACCAACTATAAATTCCAGGGTGTAATCGTCCAAACTATCACATGCTCTAAGGGTACATCCTCCCTGAGTAGGGTCGTTACAAAAAGCTACTGCTGGGTCAACCGGCACTACCGGAGCAGTTGAGGTGGGGGCTACTATTGGTTCCAAATTAAAGTTAACTTCCGTTAAATCTGAATTCACTGTATTTAAAATTATCACAGCTGCAATCACAATAAGTAATCCAATGAGTGCTCCCTGGATATCTTTTTTAGCATCTTCTTTATGGGTAATAATATCTGAGAGCATGTACTTAGCTCCAGCTGCAACAATTTTAATAACGGCAAGCAAGGCCGCAATTGAAATTGATAGTCGATACAGGGCATTAATATAGGCGTTTAATCCCCCCTCGCTGGTAACAGTAGGTATACCCGGTATCCCTACGATAGTTTGAAACTCACCAGCAAAGAGTGCACTTGGAAGAAGAAAAAGAAAAAGTGCAACTAAAAATGAGAGTTTAGATTTCATACATCCACAAGGTGTTATCTGTTTTATTGATAAAGTATAACACTTCATTTGTGCTTCCAATTGACATATTTGTTATATCAACCGCGCGACCCGTTTCTGTTTCTGGGTTGACTATTTGAGTCGCAGATCCTTTTTCTACATCTATCTGCCAAATTGTGTCAGAAAATGATATAAGACCTTTGTACCAATTGTCGGGAAATTCATACGAATATTCAGTGAGTTCATAGCCACAATATAATATATTAAAATCTTTTGTGGAGAACACACACTTTGAAGGTTCCATAATGAGCGGTAAGGTTGAGATTTTTTTATCTATAACTTTCGTTATAAAACTACTTGGTTTTTCACCCACTTGTTGGGTGCTTACGTAATAATCTTTATTTGCCTCTACCGTAAGAGCGTTGCCGGTTACATTCAAACGTTTAATTGAGCCATTGCTTAAGGAATATAAGTATCCCGGTAATTTAGTACTGGTTTTTGGATAGACATAATTAGGCGAATTGGTTTCTGTGTTCCAGATCACTGTGGCACTTTGAAATGGAATAGTAAAAATAGTACTCCCTACTAATGTGTCGGGGTTAAGTGATCGTCCGGTCAATCCACTACTGCTATATTCTGTGTACCGTAATTCATTGGTAGCCGAAAAATTGAAATCAACCATTTTTTGACTAAGGAGTTGAGTGGTAGCAGTATCGTTGTTAGTAAGTGTAATTAACGTTACGGTGTTTTGAGTAGTATTGCCTGAAGCAATTGCTACGTATTTACCGTTTGGGCTGAATACTGCTTTACTTGCTCCCGCAATGGTGGCATTAGAAATCCTTTTTTCTTCGCCTGTAATAATATTAATTGAAAATATGTGTCCTGTTCCTGTTTCAGCGTAGCGTATATAGCTTATTCGTGAAAGGTCTTCCCCTTCGGTGTGTTCACCTAATCCAATGATCGGTTTAATAGTCAGTTGACGAAGTTTGGCAGTGGTGACATCGACCTGAGACCCAGGATCTAATGGTGGCAGAGATGGTTCAAATGGGATATTTTCACCAGTGCCACTAAATGTAAAATCAGTAAAAAATTGTTCAACCGGTTTTGGTGTTCCGTAAATAAGTAGATAGAGCCAGATAGCAACTAAGAGTAATATAGCGATAACTCCTGCAATAATGAGATAGATTTTTTTCATGGTTAAAAAGTAACAGTAAATGTCTTTTCATCACTTTGTAAAAGCTCAGATAGGTTACGTATTTTAAATCCAACGATAGCTTTACCAGAAACACCTCGACTAAGATTAATTTCAAAAGGGTCTCGGTTGTCTGTGGGTACTGGTAAATTATCAAGACTCCACTCGGTAAATAGATTTCCTTGAATGGCGCGCGTATCAAGATAATACGGCACTGCTTTAATAGTCGTGCTGTTTCCAGCAAGAATCACGGAATTTGTAATCGCGCGGGTGCTAAGACCAAGTAAGGTATTGGTTTCGTAAAACCGAAGTTCTACTGGAACTGAGGGTAGCGTAAATAATTTTCTGGCCACGGTAGTACCATTTCTATCCTGGACCGCAACGGTCACAATATTAGCGCTTCCATGAGGCACTATGATTTCCGCCCAATTGCCACCACTTCGAGCCCCTCCATAAATTGATTTATTATTAAGGGACCAACTATAACTATATTCGGAACTCACTACTGGACCGTTGGCATTTTGTAATAAAGCGTTAATGTACACAATGCTCCCTTTGGTGGGGAGAGCTCGACCTTGATAAAAAGCCGGTGTGTATGTTTGAGGTTCAATAATAAGATCAAGATAAAGTGGTGAAATTACCCGTTTGGTTTCTATTGTTCGGCCGTCAGGAAAAGTCAGGCGAGCAATGACCGACATAGTGGTGCCAATTGTAGGAGCGGTAAAAGTGATTTTACGTAAATTTTTTACTGCCGGAGCACTGAGTCCATCAAAGTACCAGGTTATGGTTGCTCCTGTATTATTCATTGAATAATCATCTATAGTGGCTGTAACTCTATCGTTAGGGTTAGGGTATTGGGGGTCAAGTTGAATTGATAAGCCCTCCCCCATAATACCGGTAAGGTCACCCCCTATTTGGGCATGAACTGACGTTGTAAAAATCGGTAATAAAAATACCGCACTACAAATTAGTATTCGCAATAACATACTCGTATTGTAGCAAATAGTTTTATCTAAAATGACTGGCAGTACACTTATTTAGGGTAGTGTTTAACCGCCCAAATCCACAGAGCAGTGTTTAAAGGAACAATACTGGTAACAATGGCTAAAATAAATAATCCAGTTTTTAAACCCCCGCCATTTCCATTAAGAGGATGAAGTCGTAAAAACATGGCAAAGAGTGCAAAGCCAAAAAGACTGATTAATCCGCAGGCTATGCCTAAAAATCCACAAATCATTGCCATGGGCATTAAATCTGTGTACTCCCATCCAAACATTGCTGCTCCCACTTGGGCGGTTTCATTAGCCGCCCACGCTAACCACGAGGTTTCGGTCATACTTGTCCACCCCAAAAGCATAAAGCTTAAGGTAAGAAAAAATATTTGAAACACTGAAATATATAATGAAATACTCCAGCAAATATACGCAAATACATTACCCAATGCTCGATCTACCAGAGATATTTTTATCTTGGCTTTTGTAGGGGTGTTGGTGTTGGCGGCCGTAGCTTGTAAGTAATTTATTTCTTCTTGATAGCGTCGATTTACTGTTTGTTCCCGACGTGTTTTTTCTTCGTTAAAATCAATTACTTCAGCTGGACCCCGATATCTAACTTTTTGTTTGGCCACTCTGCCGTCTTCTGAAGGTCTTGATGTTAGTGTTTGTGAGCCACGATCGGCTTTAGCGTTCATCACTCCAAAACGAGCAGCGGTATTCTCGTACACCTCATTGTATTCTGAGGCTACATCACGTTGTTTAGGGCCAAAGGTTGCCATATACAGGCTAGTATACTACAACTGACTCGCGTTTAATTCCTTGCGCGCATTTTTGATTTGGAGAATTTGTGATGGGTCCGAGGTGATAATTTGATCTTCCGTGTACGAAGCAATCACTTTAATAGCGACGTGTTTTAACCCGACGAAGAATAAGCCCTCCCCCACGTCTGATTCGAGTAACAAGAACTTTTCTTCATCTGTTAAGTTAAACGTGCGTTGAATGTTATCAATGGCGGTAGGTGATTGTTTCATTAAAAATTGAAGCGACGAGTTTGTAATCATCGGTACCCCGTACGGTGAGCGTAAAAAGTCATCCACGTCTTGCGTTATAGTAGCAATACCTAAAAAGTATTTTCGTCCTCGTTTAGCCAAACTAAACAAGAAAGAGGCGGTATCTTCAGATTTCATCATCCACCAGGCTTCATCAATTACAAGTAGTCGTTTCACCAATCGGCGACGAATAGCGGCCCAAATGTAGTTAGTCACGATAAACATGGCGATGGTTTTTAACTCATCTTCCATATCACGGAGTGAAAACACCACGAATTTTTGTTGGATATCAACGTTGGTGGGGTGGTTCATAAAACCAGACCAGGTACCAGAAGTGTATTTTTGTAATCGACTAATTAACGATGCGCTCCCATTCATTCCGGCGAGTACCATTTCAAAGTCCGAGAGTAGTGGCGGTTCAAGATCTTTAAAGTTACTTTGTTCGGTAATATCCTTTAAGGCATAGGTCTCACGAATTGCTAAGTCAATAATGGTTTCTTCTTCTGGCGCTAGTCCGCCTAACATCAATTTAAAGAGTCCAATTAAATGAACAATCTGTGATCGCAGTACATCAGCCGGTTCCTCGTCATCTCCTGGAGGTGGTAGGTCAAAGGGGTTAATGTGGTGTTTTGAAGAAAGTGAAATATTAAAAAATCGTCCGCCGGTGGCTTCTGCTAAGTACTCGTATTCACGTTCCGGGTCAATCACGATTACCTCTGACCCAAACATGAGGGAGCGGAGAATTTCTAACTTAATACTGTATGACTTCCCTGCTCCCGAGGTCGCAAAAGTAACTGAGTTGTAGTTC
>JAZKIJ010000031.1:37476-38640 GCA_040384905.1 Patescibacteria group bacterium | reverse complement strand
AGTGGCATAACCAACGGCGACTGACCAAAGAACACACTAGAAACTGCCAAAGCCAGTACCGGGAGTGCTGAGGCTATACCCGCGAGCACTGCTCCGTAGTACCGGGGCTGCACTTTAAACGAAGCCCCTGTTTGCTTCAAACCAACTTGCACAATCTCCGCTCCTTTGTACATCGCATACAACGCCACCAGTAACACGACTACCCACTGCAATAAAAATAAACTCATATTTGTATTAGGTTATTATTTGAAAATGATTACTACATGTTCATAGTAACGCTCATCACTGCAAAGCAGGCCACCAGACAAATGGTGACATGGACACAAAAATAACCTAACCATTTTATGTATTTCATACAATTGTAGTATAGCAAAGAGGCACCTAATGACGAAGTCATTTCAGTGCCTCAAACTTCCTTCAAAGGGTTATAACGAACTGATGTAGTCCCCGTATCCCTGTGATTGCATATCACGCTCAGGAATAAATTTTAAAGCCACACCATTCATACAGTACCGCATTCCACCCCGGTCACGAGGACCATCCGTAAATACATGGCCTAAATGGTTATCAGCAATTTTTGATCGAATTTCAACCCGCTTAGAAAAGAAAGTATTATCTTCGTGCTCAGTTACCGCTCCCGCATCTATTGGTCGCACAAATGATGGCCAGCCAGTCCCGGAGTCATATTTATCTCGAGATGAAAACAACGGTTCACCCGACAGCACATCAACATAAATTCCACGTTCATAATTTTTATCCAAAGGACTGGTTCCGGCGCGTTCAGTCCCCTCCGCTTGGGTCACTTTAAAGGTAGTATCGTCTAGTTGGGTTTTTAAAATTTCAGCACTTGGCTTTACGTATGAGAGCCAGGGTTTTTCAGTCATAGTGGTGGTATTAGGATTTGTTGTGTTTGACTTGCGCCATGATAATGTTGCTCCCGTATCGCTCCCCCAATATTTTTCAATAAAGGCGTCACGACCAGAAGCATTCCGGTAATATTTATATTTTAAACTGGTAAGACTACCTTTGTAATAATCTTGATGATAGTCTTCGGCTTTATAAAACTGCGGCGTCTGTGCCACCACTACCGCCAAATCTTTTTCAAACGGCCCTTTTTCATTTACTTCATTAATAAGGGTATCAATTATTTTTTTCTCCGCTTCG
>JAZKIJ010000031.1:29587-37466 GCA_040384905.1 Patescibacteria group bacterium | reverse complement strand
ACGTTACCTCTACCACTTCTTTATGTCCGCCGGTGGCGTAATTTTGGTAATTAGGATTTGGTAAACTTCCCCCCGCATACCCTGACACCACTTCCTGTACCCCCGATAATTTTTCTAAATCAGATTCCACACACCAAAAACAACCACCAGCTACCATCATAGTTCTCGTGGTACCAGGAAGTATGGCCTTGTCGATTGATGAGTTTTGATCAGAATTCATAGCAAGTGTCGCATCACCTTCTAATTGTCTGGCTGCTTGTTTAGCTGCTTCTATCGGATCCATCAAACTAGAACCGGCGGAATCTGTGTTTGTATCTAATGGTAAATAATGTTGAAAGGCTGCAAATGCACCGGCTACGATGATGGCTACCAGCGCTAAATAAGTCATATATGTAAGGTTACCATAGTTATTACGTTCAAAGACTGACTTTATTTCAAAGCGGGTACGACAGTCATACACGATTCACAGTTATCAGAAACATGAGTCAGTTGGTATTTTTTGAGCGCTCCAATGGAAGTACCTAAGGTTTTTTCAATCCCCCGTAAGTGTTGCATGCGACTAACATAATCAGGCATCCGCTCTTCAACTTCAGTCCAAAATTGTGCCGAGTGATTTAACACTTTCAAATGACATAGTTCATGTACCACGATGTAGTCACGCAAACAGGGTGGGAGAAATAATAGTTTGTAACTAAAGTTAAGATTTCCTTTACTCGAGCAACTACCCCAGCAACGACGCTGATCGCGAATTGATACCCGATGGTACACAAATTCACCCGCTTGGTTAAAAAATTCTAAACGTTCAGTTATTAAAGTACGCGCCAACTCTTTATGAGCGAGGTACGTTGAATGCTTTGGTTTTTTAACCTTCCGTACTACTCTTTTTTTAATAGAACCCCACAAAAACATGATGGCCAGTATACCATTTTTTGTAACTGGGCATGATGGACACAAAAAACACCGCACCCTTACGGGTGCGGTGTTTTTTACTACTTAGTTATCATCTTCATCCTCGTTTTCTTCATCTTCAGATTCATCATCTGATTCGTCCTCCTCGTCTTCGTCATCATCCTTATTCATTTTACGTTCAGTTTTCGCTTCCATTTTCATTTCTCGCTTTTCTTCCATTTCAAACTTGTACTTGGCTTTGATTTTTTCACATCCAACAGCTGGTGTAGTTGTGGCTGTAGTTGAAGTAGCTGCGGTTGTAGTTGCTGTACCGGCTACCTTACATCGGTCCTTTAATTTGTCTTCAAATTTCATTTTGAGACCAGGAGCGAGGAGAAGTCCAATTGGGAATTTTCCTTGAGCGCGACGTTCAGCGATAATCGCATCCATAGCAGCGCGAGTTTCAGTATCGATTTCGCCAGTCACTTCAAGTCCGTTCTTCGCTTGGAACCGCATGATGGCTTCCTTGGTCATTGGACCAAAGTATCCCGTTACTAAACCTTTTGGATAAATTGTTGGGTCAGACGCTAGCAATTCTTGAATTGTTCGCACATCCGCGTCAGTCATACCTTCACGGAGATCGGCTCGTAATTCTTTAATTTCTGCTTGTGTTCCCATCAACTTAGCTTTAAGGTCATTAAAGAGTGCTGTGAGCTTTGCTAATTGCGCGAGCAACCCGGCTACTGTTGGGTTAGTTGGTGAAGTAGTGGTTGCTGTTGTGGTAGCAGTTGTAGTTGCCGTTGTAGTTGCAACGGTAGTTGTTGTAGTTGCCGTTGTGGTAGCAGTAGACGTAGCTCCAACTTGAGCATGAGTCACTGGTGCAATACTTACAGAAGCGAAAAACGCTAGTGCAAATATAAACATGAAGAAAGTTTTGTTCATATGATTAAGGTTATGTAATAAAGCTACTGTGCACGAGGTGCGACGCGAGCTCCATTAGTATACCAAACCCACATTTCCCCTGTAACAATGGTGGGGACACTAAAGTTATGACAAAAGAATAATTGCTCGGACTAAACGTATACTTTCATAGTCATATTGCTCCCCGGTTGCTTCATAGAGTGGTTTGAGCTTTTCCACACCGTGCTCGGATATCGCATCTCTCAGCAATTTAACAGCTTCGTCAAGGTCAAAATCGTATTCAAATATTTGTTTTATGTCTCCGGCGGTAATTTGTTTCTCTTCCGCTAGCTTCTCAACATGGTTGATGATGGTTCCAATCGTCATTTCTCTTTCTTTGGCAATGGTGGCAATTTTTTTACCTTCCAAAATAAATTGTCGGGTTAACGCATAAGTACTTTCCTTTTGGATTTTCTCAAACGAAGTCTTTTTTACTTTTATGTCCCCTTCTTTAGGTATTTTTCCATTCAAAGCCGTCACAAACTGTTCATGCATAGTAGCGAGATCAACCGGATCGAGCGCCACAAACGTCTCTTCTGCCGCCTCAGACTCACTACGAAAACCAGCATCACGTCTAACAATTTTTGGATCAACTGATAATGCATTGGCGGACAACCCCAGCACTTTTAGTCCAGCCAGCGTTCGCACCCGGGAAAGCGCCACATAACCCTGTCCAAACACAAAGGCTTTACTTAAATCTACTTCAACCGCATCAAGCGACATCCCCTGGCTTTTATGCACCGTAATGGCCCACGCCAACCGTAATGGTATTTGTTCAACCGAGGCGAGAGTCTTGCCATCTTCTATAACATCCCAGGTGGTCGTATTCATCACAATCCGCTTCCCTTCGGTAGTTTCAATAATTGGCAGTCCCGTCTCGCGTTCAAAATCAACCACCTTAGCGAGTGTGCCGTTCACGTACCCCGCTTCAAAGTTATTTTTAGTACACATCACCATGGCGTCCTCTTTGAGAATCAAAGTATCCGGTGACAAACAGTTTTTAACCAACCCCTCAAGTAATGGCTTGCTCCCTCGTCCATGCATTTTAAAGGTTTTTGGTTTACCGGGGAGGGCTGCGAGCTTAGTGTTGTTCACTAAATCAACGTCAGCGTTATGGGTATACAACCGAGTAGGTTCAATATTCTCATAGGCAATATCGGTTTGCTCGTTAAGTAACGTGTAGTGCTCTTCTTCAATTTCATTTCGTCTAATGGAGGTAAGTAACGCGAGCAGTTGCTCGTCTTCCTGACGAAACTGATCAGAGAGATAACAAATCAAGGGTCGAGCATTTTCCCAGGCACGTGATTCAAAACCATAGCGCATCATATTCCCCATTTTGGTAACGGGTGGTAACTGAAAAAAGTCACCCACAAAAATAACCTGCAACCCCCCAAACGCATCACCACGACCCCGCGCTGTCCGAGTGATGACATCAACCATATCGAGCATGGTGCCATCAATCATCGAGATTTCGTCAATGATTAAGACCTGCGCTTTTTTCATACGCTTTACTACTTTCTCCCGCGTCATAATTTGATCAAGATCATACTGATTAATCGTATCGCGCGCTCCCACCCCACTCCAGGCATGAATCGTCATTCCGCCAATGTGGGTCGCTGCAATTCCAGTTGAGGCGGTCACCGCCACATGAAGTCCTGCCGCTTCGAGCCAGGCAATGTATTGATTAATGACATACGTCTTCCCCGCTCCCGGCTCTCCCGTCAAAAACACGTTAGCTCCCGTTTTAAGAATATCTAAAGCCCGCGCTTGGTTCATATGGCTATCAGTATAGCATCTTGACCAAGCATTGACATTATAAGAAATAGTTGTAAATTAATTATAGAAACTGTATCAAGTAAGGAGCACCGCGATGGTAATAAAATGGATGCGTGAATTCGTTGATGCTTGGCGTGAAATTTGGAATTACACGAGCGTTACTGAAGACATGGTGTACGAGGTAATCCCTACCACCTGGACACCAAAAGCTGATGTCAAACAACGTTTGCTTGAGCGATACAAAGACCTGAACGCTGATATGATATCTGAGCCACAAATTTATTCTGTCATTCGTCTGCTTCAGGTCAATGAACTCATCGAATGCGACTATACCCGCACTGCAAAAATGCATCACCTCGTCGGCATTTGTCGTAAAAAAGGACCTTCTCGACCGGTAGCGTTTGATGAAAAAAATCCTGTCGTCGCCTACGCATAACAGTCATCATGCCCCGCAATTTCGCGGGGCATTTATATTTACCTCATAGAAGCAATACCAATTTAAAATATCGTGACTACATTTACCACTTTAAATTTTTACAATTTAAACTTACACAAAAACTTCTAACGGAGTGAATTTGTGGACAGAGAAATATTTTTATAATTTTGTGCGATACAATACATATATCTATGGCGACCCGCTCTTTAACGATTGTTGATGTTGATGCGAAAAAAACTCGCACTAAAAAAACTGCGACCGCGCAAAAAACTGCCGTGCTTAAAAAACAAACCACAACAAAAGCAGCTATGCCAAGCAACGCTGACATAATGGCCAGTATCAAAAAAACTAAAAAAGCAGTGGCTAAAAAAACTGTCAAAGCAAAAACAGCGGTTGAAATTGTCGGCAGTGCTGAAACGACACCGGTTACTATTTTAACGATACCACTCCCAAAAAAAGTAGCGGTTAAAAAAGCGACACTTAAAAAGAAATCAACTAAAGCCATCCTTACTCCCGCTACCCACGATACTCACGCCGGACATGACCATAGTTCAGACCGCTACCCCACTATCGTTCCCCGACACCCAGAACTACAGGCTATCAAACGACATCCTTTGGGTCACTTGCTTCTGGAGAAAAAATTACGTGAAGCGGGCTTCCGGGGTGGTATTAGTAGTGACAAAAAGTTTCTCGAAAAATACAGTACCGATGAAAGTATTTTCCATATTCGCCCTCAGGTAGTGTTACAACCAAAAAGTAAACACGATATTGAAATAGCGACAAAATTGATTGCAGTTGAAACCAAACGATTCTCTTCACTATCACTAACACCCCGCGCCGCCGGCACTGGTTTATCAGGTGGCTCACTTACTGATTCTATTGTGATTGACGTCGTGCCGCACATGCACAAAATTGGTGAAGTAAAAAAGACCAAAGACGGAGCGACGATTACCTGTGAACCGGGAGCCTTCTGGCGTGATGTCGAGAAAAAACTCAAAAAAGTAAACTGTTACATCCCTTCATACACGTCATCAAAAGATATCTGCACCATTGGAGGCGCAGTTGCCAATAACGCGGCTGGTCCTGACTCTCTACGTTATGGTCACTGTGCGGACTGGGTGGAATCACTTGATGTAATTTTAGCTGATGGTAATACCTACACCATGCGGGCTTTGTCATACAAAGAATTTAAAGCCCTCTGTAAAGAAAAAAACCTACACGCCACGATTGCGCAAAGTGTATTTGAGATGATTGAAAAAAATGAAACCGTTATTAAAAATGGTCACCCTAAAACTCCCAAAGGTAACGCGGGCTATCCGTTGTGGAATGTCATCCCGCAAGGTGTCGAGAATTTCAAAAAAGGTATTGGAGTATTTGATTTAACCCGACTCGTTTCAGGAAGCCAAGGAACGGTTGGTATTATTACCCACATCACGATGAAGGCAATCCCGATTCAATCAAATACTACCCTCATTACTATTCCAATTTTTGACTTACAAGAATCAACCAAAGTCATTATTGAAGCGTTAAAATTTAATCCAATTAACATTGAAATTTTTGACGCCTTAACGTTTGATCTAGCACTCAAAAATCCCGACTTCTTTAAAGCTCGCCTCTCGGGAATTGAATACTACAAAGTCCTCCTCTCGATGTACACCACCTACCATATTAAATTTGGTCGAAAAATTCCTGAGTTCACTATCATTCTCACGGTTGATGAAGAAACCACGAATAAGACATCTCCCGCCGAAATTGTGCGTAAAATTAGTACCGACAAGGCGCGGGCTCGCATTGTAAAGAACTCCAGTGAAATTGAAATGTACCTGCAAATTAGACGCGCAAGCTACACCCTTTCAAAATTCCTCGACCCCGGCAAACGTCCAGCAGCGTTCCTTGAAGATATGACTGTACCACCAGAGAACCTCGCCAAGTTCTTTATCGAAATCAAACGACTCTTTAAAGAATTTAACGTGCAGTCTGCTATTCATGGCCATGGTGGTAACGGTCACTTCCACTTCTACCCGTTACTTGATTTCACCAGTAAAACCACTCCCCTCTTAGTTGAGAAAATGGCTGAAAAGTTTTATGACACAGCGGTAAAGTACAAAGGTAACATTTGCGGTGAACACAACGACGGCATCATGCGCACTCCCTACCTCTACAAAATGTTTAGTAAACAAATGCTTGATTTGTTTACAGCCACCGAACACCTCTTTGACCCTGACGATATCTTTAACCCCGGCAAGAAAGTAAACCCTCGCTTTGATATTAAAAAATCAATCCGCCACACCAATTAAAATTATCCATAGGAAAAGCCGCGACATACATCGCGGCTTTTTTCTTTGAGGGTGATACTCATGCCCGACCATACGCTTCATTCATGGCGATTTGTAACGCTTTGGCTGGACTATTGTCTGACCACACAACCAACTGAAAAGCTGGATAAAACCTATCTGACGTTTTCACTGCCGAAGCTACTGTATGGTCAATTTGCTCGGGACTAGCCGTTTGATCGCCAGACAGCAACAACCCGTAGCGCCACGTCATGAGTCTTTGCTCGACCCAGTAGGTGAACGCCCCGGTCCAAAACAAATCGTTACACCGATTGAGTAAGTCGAAAAATGGTGCCATTTTTCCATCAGGCACTTCAATTTCAAACGTGCAGATAAACCGTAACATTTCTTGGTTTTGATTCCAGGCCATGGTCAGCGAGTAACATTGCCATTGTCCCTCCACCATCATGGCAATCTGTTCCTCATTGACTCGGTCAAAATCCCAGCCACGTTTTTTAGCCAGTGTTTCCGCCACATCAATTGGGTGTGTGTCTGAATAGAATGTACCAAGTGACATCAATGATCTCCCCTAGCTAGATACCTTGACACAGGTTGTGCTGTTTCTATCTACCGTTATACCTAATAATAGACAACTACACAATTAGTGCACAGCGTAAACTTACTAAATATTTCATTTACCCCTATACTTAAATTAGTATCCTGTTCACCCCAACTGAAGGGAGCCTCTCATGTATCCGCATGAAAATGTAAAAGTGAGCGAAACGGAGCTGATGCTCCACGGCTATGGCATGACCACCGCCAATTTCTATTACCGGATGCCCGATTACCGGTCTGTGCTCAATGAATATATTTGGCAAGACTATGATCTCTACCCTGACTACCCCAAACTCTTTTCATTTATCGAGTTTTGGCAAGGCAACCTCGACGGCCCGCTGCACAGCGTTGAATTCACCCACCGCAAACTCATCCGCCCCGGTGAGTGGCGTAACGTAAAAGGCGAATTCCGCATCCATTAACGAACAACAAAATCAATCGGCCAGCCCCATCAGGTTGGCCGATTTTCTGTATATGGAACATAATTATTCACCTGTCTAGCTAGGAAATAATAAACAAGCAGAATATCATTAGGGAGTCCATAAGAGGGACAAAACCGCACGATTTCGTGCACACCAAAAGGGAGAGAAGAATATGAAGAAAGTACTTCTGGCGACAACCATGCTTGGGCTGATGGCAGGCGGTATGGCCCACGCTGGCGCTGGTGATTCTGGAGTTCCGATCGTTGACGGCCTCACCAACGGCATGGATGCGCAGGCGAAGATGATGGAAGAGATGGGGCCGATGGCGATTCTCGTCATGCCCTTCATGCCGTTGTTCCTCGCTGGTGGCGTCCTCGTCGACACGGGCGAAAAGCTGACCGGCAACTGATGCCAACCACATAGACCAGCTGGCGGACGATTCAGAAATGACCCGTCCGCCAGCACCCCCCGAAACCCGCATCGTGCGTGGTTTTTTTATTTTAATTTTA
>JAZKIJ010000031.1:0-29577 GCA_040384905.1 Patescibacteria group bacterium | reverse complement strand
GAATTAAGAGTAATTTTAGAAGAAATCGAATTCTATGAATTCTGTGCAGCGTTTGGATAGCAAGTGAATATAATAGGTACGTAATTTGATTTAGTGTTCAGACTTTTCCCGAAGTGTCTTAAAGAAAGCAAGTATTAAATATGCAAATGCCAAAGAAAATAATGTCGGATATAGGAATACAACATTTTGCAGTAGAGCCATTGTTAGCGTCCAATCAATAAAACTACAATTATTAGGTAGGTTCGGTCCACCTACTGATATGCACGGGTAACCTCCAAAACCGTAACTTAAAATACCCCAAGTTGTGAAGTATAAAGCCTGAATAATTAATCCTAAAATTACTACAGGCAGTATTCCAACCTTTGATACTTTTTGATTTAAATTCATGGTATTAATTTTAACATAGTACAAATGTATGATTATTAGAAAAATGTCAGCAAAGCTGGCGACCTTTTCAATTTCCCCGCATGCAATAGTGCCTATGCACTATTGCATGCGGGGTCACACAACAAAAAAGGCACCCATATGAGTGCTCATTTTTGTACGCGTGACCTCACGGGGAATCGGTCAGGAGTCAACTATTTTTATACTCACTTTGTTCGTTAAAAATATGTTGCTCACGACCCTGACGCGCCGGCCCAGAGGGGCCCCGGCTTGCGTCTTTCGATTCCCCATGAGGACTACAAACAGCAACGACCAGAATGTATCCACATTCTGGTCGGCTGATTTGTGACCTCACGGGGAATCGAACCCCGATTGCAGGAATGAGAATCCTGCGTCCTAGCCGTTAGACGATGAGGCCGTAAATGGCTGAGTATTTATAACAGATTTTATGGAATTAATAAAGTTGAAACTATCAGTAATTTAACTGTTACTCGCAGCCCAAACCGTCATTATCGCGATCTAAATCAAAGGGGTCAGAACCATAAACTTGTACAGCATCAGTATAGTTCGGTCCATTACCAGAACCACTCGCACAGTCATAATCTCCAGCATTCATTTTCAGACAGCCCGAATAACTGGGGTGGCAATTTGTGATAGCTTTCTTTTCAGTCACTATATTAGCAGTCACGGGCTTTGAGCTGGGTTCTTCGGCAATAACCCTTACTTCCTTTGGTTTAACTTCCGGTTTAGAATTATCCACTATTGGCGCAATAGGTGTTGAGATAGTATTGATGGAAGAGGATGGGCCAGATGTTGAAATTCCCAAAACCAATAAAGTTCCGGCTCCAATAGCACCCATGCTTTTTAGTCCTAATGTCATGGCGCTAATCTACTCTTATTTACGAAAAATACTAGTCTAAAATAAAGTCGGGCTTTTTAGCCCGACTTTTAGATTTTTTGCACATAACTTGATGTGATAGTTTTAGTCACGAACGGCCAAAATATTATTATCAACACCGATTGCAGATAGCCATCAAACTCACCGCGGTACAGACTATTTGCTGGATATTGCCAAGGAAATCGTAGGTAGCCTTTGAATAATTTATACGCCAATACGAATTTCCCACTTTCATACATCACTACATTTATGAACAACAACATGTCGACGATATAGAACACTATCATCCTCCTCTTAATAATAGACTCGCATCCCTTTATATAATTTAATCAAAAACAAAGTTAGTTTGCAAACTTTAGAAAAAATATTTAATGGTATTATTACGTTATGACTGGTAAAAAAACTATAGTGATTGTTGGAATGGTGGTTGCCATTGCGTTGCTTGGGTATGGGTATGTATCGTTATTTTCTAAGAGACCCCTTCCTGCTACCCAGGTAAAAACGGTAGCTGAATGTGAATTGTTGGGACAGATACTAAACCCGGATGACCCCACTACCTGTATTACAAAAATAGTAGCGACAACGACCGCGACCACGACTCCCGAAGTAACTCCCCCTCCACCACCTCCACCTACCGATACAATACAAAAACTTAATACGGAAGTTTCCTACACCATCGGTGAACAAAAAAAGTATACTAACGGGATAACTGTTTCTCTAACTACTATTTCTGATTCACGTTGCAAACCGGGAGTGCAGTGTATCTGGGCTGGTGAATTGGCCCCTGAGTTTGTTATTTCTGGTGGACCCTTTGGCACCACGGGAACAACGATTATTCTCGGAACAACTCGGAATACCACCCTCACGAAAAACGGTTTTGCTTTTACGTTAATTTCCGCGACTGAAACAACTGCCATCCTAAAAATCAGTGCCGCATCATCTGTAGCTAAAACCGGAATAGTCAGTGGCACAGTTACCATCGGGCCTATCTGTCCGGTTGAGAGTATTGATAATCCCTGTGTGATTTCTCCTGAAGTGTACACTTCACGCAGTGTTGTAATCTATGGACCAACAGATTCCAAGCGTATTAAAAGCCAACCACTTAATCCAGATGGTAGCTATACACTTACCTTGCCTACTGGTTCCTATTGGCTTCAAATTGAACCAGCCGGTATTGGACCCGGCGAGAAAAAACCAGTAACGGTTGAGGCAAACAAAACCTCTACCGTAGAGTTTGATATTGATTCTGGGATTCGGTAAAAAACAAACGGGCATCATTGGGATGCCCGTTTCGCTTATTATTATTTTTTGAGCTGTATTTATTCACAACTCATCATCAACGCTGAACCCATGACTATCAAGACGTCGCAACCGTATCGATCGTAACCAGTCACTTTTCCTTCACTGAGCTGAAAATCAGCTAAATCTGTTTTGTACACCATCTCCCCCAAAGACCAGAAGCTAACTTGATGCGATGAAGAAAAATCACATTCCTCTGGCTTACCGGTACATACCAAGAGATCAGACGCACCTAGGCGTAGCAATATTTCCTTTTCCTCTGAGGTCAGCGTCACTGCGTAATATTCCTCCTCTCTCATTACCTCCACCAGGTCATGATACTCCACTATTTCTTTGGTACCTCCACGGATAAGCACCGCGGATGCGACTTGCTCGGTGTAGTAGTCTTTGAGAGCTTTGGGGAAGGGTTTGAGATCGGGACGCTTGACCACCGTCTGCTCTGCAAAATAGTCCGCACTCCTACGCGATCGACTGAAAATTAACCAGACGATTATAATAGCAATGATCACTCCCCCGACGACATACGCAGTCGAAAACTTTAGTTCAGACACACTTTTTAAGAACGATTCCATCGTCTACTCCTATCCTTACCACAAGAACGCTGATTTAATTTATACAGCGTGAAGTTTTTTTGTCAACAAACAGTACAGCTACTCTTCACTAATTTTACGTATCAAAAAACACTACTCTACCTACCCACCAAACTCGTTAATGATTTCCCTTTCATTACTCGCATCAAGTGATTTTTTAAAACGAGTCCCCTTTTTTCCTTTCACTCTTGCTTCACATTCGGTCCACGTAGCATGTACTTTTACGACGCCGTCAACTTTACTAATATACGAGTAGGCTTTTTGCGCTGATCGTTTGCGCGCGTCACTGCGGTCTTTGGCTTTGGATTCATCATACTCCGTATTTTCAATACTGTACCCGTAGGCATTTTTTGGTCCTTGATATAACTTAAAAGTTCCGTTAGATGCAAATGTTGAGGCTATCACATCAGCTCGTTCGTTGCCGATAATACCCACGTGCCCCGGAACTTTATGCCATTCAATCGTGACTTTTTTTAAGAGCGGTAGCAGTTGTTGCCACAATTCTTTATTTACCACGTCGGTATCAGCTTTTGTTTTCCAACCGTTTGTCATCCAGCCATAGACCCAGCCAGTCGCGCCTTGCACCACATATTTTGAGTCCGTGTAGATATGAACCACCTCTGCACTTTGTACGACAGCTGTTAGACCTTCGACTACCGCTTTGAGTTCCATTTCGTTATTCGTAGTGTGTGGGTTATGTCCCCCAAGTTCGGTCACTGTATCGGTATCAAAAAAAACCACTCCGTAGCCACCTGGACCAGGATTGCCTTTGGCTGCACCATCGGTAAACATGGTGATTGTTTGTTTCATAGTGCTGAAAGTGTAGCATACACGATGAGAAACTTCGTCAGACTCGTTTCATCAGTTCTATTTACTTTTTTATAATTTGTTGTATTATATAACAAGGTAAGCACACAACATACTATCATCACGAGGCTTAGGATGAGCAACGTAGTAATCACTAAAACAACGAAGATTCCTCTCCCGGCTGAAAAGATGTGGGAGCTGCTGCAACAAACCAAGACCCTCAGGAATATCGGAAAAGGGTTTGTTCAGTACCAAGGAAAGTTTCATGCGGAATGGAAAGTGGGCCAGAAGTGTACCGTCACACCTATCTTTACGAAATTTCCCTGGTCTCTCGCACCCTCAGGTCCTCACACCATACTCGTGAGCAACATCGACCCGGTTTTGATGATGATTGAAACCAAGGAATCGGGCGGATTCGTCACCGCCTGGAATCACACCATGAGAATTACTTCCTCTTCTCATAATGATTTTTGCATCTACAGTGATACGGTAGAAATTGAGGCCGACTGGTGGGCCATGCCGGTCGTGAAGCGACTCGCTCGAGCTCTGTACAATCATCGTCATGCTCGGTGGCTGATACTCGCCGAACAACAAAAGTAGCGACTAAAAAGGCATTCCTTGCGGAACGCCTTTTTCTTTTGTTGTTCGAGAGCTTTTACTCAACCACGACCGCCGTACCCGTTACCGTTACCATCAGCATGTTTCCGATAGTAAGGTAATCAATATCAATTCCAACGACGGCATTGGCTCCTAACGTTTCTGCTTTTTCTTGAATTTCTTTAAATGAAGCTTCGCGTGCATCAATAATAGTTTTTTCGTAGGTCGTAGATCGCCCACCCACCAAATCTCGAATACTAGCCATAATATCTTTTACGACGTTGGCACCAAAAATAGTTTCACCGGTTACAATGCCTTTGTACGCGGTGATGGTTTTTCCCTGTAGCGTCGGGGTGGTTGTATATATCATGCATCTATTGTAAACGTACCGTGTGCTTGGAGCAAGCCACATATAGATACTTTGACAGATACCGAATTTACTTTTGCGATACAGCTAAACGTACCGTTATAACGTCCTTCTGAAGCGCTTTCTAGTCTCGCTTGTTGGCGTGTGCGATAATAAGAGATATGAAAAACATTTTAATTTTAGGAGCCATTATTATTGTTGTGCTGGGATTAATATTAGTGCTGGGTGGTACCAAAGATACTGCCGAAACGCTTAACACCATGAGTTCAAGTACTGACACTGCTACCACCATTCCAGAATCAGGATCAGAATCAACCATGGATGAAAATTCAGGCTTATCAGTAACCACGAATAGTACCACCACCGTCACAACGACGTCACCAGACGGCAAACTAAAAGCTGACACCTTTACCGGAACGCTTACCAAAGTAGATACCGGTTGTTTTGCTGACGGTGAATGTTTTGTAGTGGTTGATGGTAAAAAAGTAACTGCACTTATTGGCTTTAGTACCGATATTGTTGGTAAAGTAATGGGAGTCGAAGGTTTTGGCGATTTGGAACAACACATTGGTAAACAAGTGGAAGTGTACGCGCAAGTAATGGCCGACGGGACGTATACCCTCTATGGAAGCGAAGGGTTCTACATCAAAGCAATCTAATCAGCCCATAAATACCCCTAAAAGCCCGCTTACGCGGGCTTTTAGTATGTGGTAAACGGTTCAGTGGGTGGAAATGATATACTAATTGGTATGAAAACAGTAGCCATTGTTATGGGATGTTGTTTCCTTGCACTGATTACGTCAGTAGCCTTTTTGAGTGAAATTAACACACCGACTCCCACACCCCCTACTCCGTATCTTGTAGCAACGGTAACACCACCCATTGTTGAACAAACTACCCCCGTACCTCCCACGCCGAACAATCAACCGTTTACCGTTCCCATAACCTATGAAGTTGGTGCGACAAACATATATCCCGACGGGAGCATGATTACCCTCCAAGCTATTAGCGATTCCCGTTGCAAACCGGAAGTACAATGTATCTGGGCCGGTGAACTGGCGCCGGAATTTTTAATTCAAACTAAAACAGGCACCACGAGCGATACCGTGGTACTGGGTTCAGTTCGCACGACCAAATTTCAAACGTCAGACTATACTTTTACGCTCGTAAATACTTCAGAAAACGAAGCCACCATTATTATTACACCAATAAGCACACCGGTTGTTACTATCGCTACCACTACCGCAACTACTGTTCCAAACGCCACAAAGGCACCACTTACCACCAAGACTACCGTTAAGCCTAGTACGACCAAGATAGTTAGAGCAACAAGTGCCACCGCCCCCACCGCAGATTTTAAACAAGCCTTGATTTCAGAAATTGAAAAGCAAACCAATGAATTTCGAAAACGTAATAAACGTTCCCCGCTCTCTATAGATACCGCGCTAGCCCGCAATGCGACGCAATACAGCGCGTATTTATTTACCCATTCATTTCTTTCTCATACCGACAAGAAAGGCTGTGATATTAGCTGTCGCTTTCTAAATAAAGGCTACGAAGCAGACGCCTGGGGTGAAAACCTCGCCATGATGACCTATGAAGAACAACCAAGCGTTGAGTACATTGCTAACTATTTTATGACGCAATGGCAAAAGAGTGCCGGCCACCGCAAAAATCTACTTTCAACGGCGTTCACTCATCAAGGCATCGGCGTGACGTTTGATGATACCAATATCTATATGGTAGTGCATTTTGCCCATCCTCAATAAACCATTCATTATTACTGATACAGCAACCACAAAAAACGCGACCCAAAGGGTCGCGCTTTTTTGTTGTATGAGGTGATTAATCCTCTACTTCAAATTCATCACTAGTGGCTTGTTCGTCATCATCTTCGTCAAAGAGTCGGAATTCGTATTCTCCTTCGTTATTCACCCGGAAGTTTACGTATCCTTCTTCATCATCAACGTAGACTCGAGAAATGTAGTCGTCATCATTATCTCCTGTTTCGTATAGTCCAATCCAGTTGTCATTGTCTTCATCCTCTACTTCGTAATCAACGCGTACATTGTCACCGGTTTCATACATGTCATCATCGATTTCAAGTGACCAGTCGTTGTTGTCATCATCGTCGTCATCGTCGTCATCATTGTTTCGACTGTCAAAACGGAATGATTTAATAACTCCTTCAGCATAATCACCATCCTCATCTTCGGCTACCAAGCGGTAGTAATACGTTCCATCATCGTCGAGATTAGTCGCTTCGAGTTCAAACTCTTGGGTTTCTCGAGCATCGCCATCAATACTAATTGAAGCGGTACTGTACGGCATATTGGTATTAGTACCATATTCAAACCACACCCGAGCTTCAGCATCGCGAGCGAACACTACTTCCCCGTCAAACCATACAGAATTATCATCTTCATCAGCTTCTACTCCCCCTGTAATTACACGACTAATGTCACGAGTACTACTATTTCCGCCTTGATAATTTGGAATATTACCTTGTAAGGCTGCTAATTGAGCTTGTAATTGAGCAAGTAGTGCATACAACTGAGCTACTTGTTGATCCTGCGAAGCATAGTAATAATTGTATTTATTCTTGTTTTGTTTAACCAAATTTGATTGATGATACGGATTCATCTGGTTTAGATGTGCCTTACCATTACCATAACTTTTACTATTATCGGCTAGGGCAGCATTTGGCATCATTACCATACCAAGTACCAGTGGAATACACGCTAACGTAAATATATATTTATTCATATACCCACATTATATCATATTTTGAAGTAAATACAACCAAGAGGTCCGTCAAAATAACCTTATATTAAAGGCTATTATCGTGATTTCCAGGATGAGTCCTGTCTCACCAAAAGTTGCGAAGCGGTCTCGGGATGGGCCATTATCTCTTCCACAATTTTCTCGGCTCTAATGCCTTGAGAGGCTTTAATTAAGATGACGTCCCCGGGATTGATAAAGGCTTGTAATTCCCGTCCGGCCCGCGCAGTGTCTTCATGTTGAAACACATTTTTTTCGTGCATTCCAAATTCAATTGCAGTTTCCGCAATTTTTCGTGCCCGTACACCCAAAGTAAAGAGAACATCAGCGCACTTTGGTACTTGCTCCCCTACTTTTTCATGCGCTCGACTCGAGAATTGTCCCAGTTCCAACATATCACCAATCACTGCAATTTTACGCTTAGCCCCGCGGATTTCTGAGAGCGAGGTGAGCGCTGCTTCTACCGCTACCGGTGAAGAGTTGTACGTATCATCAATAATCAAGGTACCTTTGATTCCCGAAATCATGCGCATCCGTCCCTGTGGGCTTTGGTGCTCTAGGACCGATTGAGCGACTTCAGGCAAACTAATATCAAACTGTGCAGCTACAGCTGCCGCGGCGGCAAAGGTATACGCGTTTTGCATGCCTATTGAACCCATGACTTTAACCGGCACCGATTCATCTAAGTGAGTCAAGGTAAAGGTGGAGCCAACTGGTTCGTCGTTGTGGTAGACAATGGCATCTGATGAAGCAGTGAAGTGAGTTGGTAAATACCGACTAAACCCAACTGCGGACTGCCGTACTTCTTTGACGGCATTTTGTAGCTTAATATCGTCATGGTTGTAGACAAATACCCCCTCTGGTTTAAGTGCTTTGAGCAACTCCATCTTTTCAGCTACTACGGCTTCAGGTGTACCAAAAAACTCAACATGCACCGGCACATCAGGCAATCGTGTCATGACCACAATATCCGGCGATAACCATTTAGTAAGCGCGGCCATATCACCCGGTCTATCTACTCCACATTCAAGCACTAATACTTCTGGGTAGTTGCGACTAAAAAACGCAATTATAAATCCATCAAAAAAGTTTTTGAGCCAGGAGAACGGATTGTCCCACGCATTTGGTAGTCCTAGTATAGATAACGGCACGCCAATCTCAGAGTTAAAACTTTTTTGACTCTTCCGCGTCTTTCGATGATTTTTAAGCACTGAAAAAATCGCATCTTTGGTTGAAGTTTTTCCCACACTTCCCGTCACCGCAATAATAGTCGGCTTTGTCCGCCGTAACAACACCTTAGCCTCAAAAGTTAAAACAGCCACCACCAGTTTTTTAAACAACGATTTCATGTAGGAAAGACAATAAATAATAAATACCCCACCATTTTACCACCTTTTGAAAAAATTAAGACAATTAATATACCTTATTCTGCATCTATTTCGTAAACTAATTTTTGTCGTTTTACCAGCAGATACAAGGCGACGACGTAGATAAATGCATTTTGCTTTAAATTTTAAATTTGTTTCAGAATTGCTGTAGATACAAGACGCGCGAAGAAAATAAAGTGAGGCGTACATTAGTACGTTGAACTTCATTTTACTGAGCAGCAACGCAGTAGATGCAGTGATTCTGGAATAAATTATCGGTCTGGGGGGATACTGTAATAGTTGATAAGAAACTTTGTAATATCCATAAACGGCGTCGTTAACGTCTCAGACGCATACTGCACGCCTCGTGGATCTACCGTATACAAGAACACAATAAACTTCGGATCATAGGCTGGGAAGTAGCCGAAGAATGAGTGGAGGTATTTGTCTTCGTAATACCCACCCCCATTTGGATTAGACATCTGCGCTGTACCGGTTTTGGCAGCAATGGTGTGATGTGGAAGGGCTACATCTCCCCCACGCAAAGCAGTGTCAACGACGCTCGTGAGCATGCGTGATACGGTTTCGCTTGTTTCGGGCGTAAAGACTTGGGCACCATTGGGGTAGACCACTTCTTTTTTAGTACCATCATCGTATTCAATAGCTTTAACAATATGAGGAGTTACTAGATGACCACCGTTACCTAACGTGGCTAAGGCTCTCGCAGTTGCTATCGGCGTCATCGCAATTCCCTGCCCGAATGAGGCGGTTGCGTACTCTACATCACGTGGAGACTGTAGGTTCTTCATTAGTCCCTGGGCTTCACTTGGTAAATCAATTCCTGTTTCACTTCCTAATTTCAGACCTTCAAAATAACTACGGAATTTTTCCCGCCCCATTAATTTTACAATGTGTGAGACTCCGGTGTTGAGCGATTGATCCAAGACCGTTTGCATCGGAACGGTACCACGACCTTTACCGTCAAAGTTCTTAATAGTGTATCCGTTAAGATCAAGGAATCCGGCGTCGTAGTACGTTGATTGCGGGGTGACTACTTTACTATCAAGTCCGGCTGCCATAGTGAGCGCTTTAATAATCGAACCCATCTCGTACACGTTTTCCACTAACGGATTTTGGAATTGATCGATTGAACTGGTACCACGAGTGTTTAAATCAAAAGTTGGCGCCACGTTTAACGCATAAATCGCACCCGTTTTTGGGTCCATGATGATTCCACCGGTGAGTTTACTTTTATACTCGTCTTGCGTTTCTTGTAACACCCGGTCAAGCATACGTGCTACGGTTGGTTCAATAGTGGTTACTACACTCCCACTTTTTTGCTCAGAGTTTTCAAATACTAAACTACCGAGATTAGAAAAAATCTCTGCAAAAAAGTTTACCGATAGTTTGGTATTGTCCCGGTAGAGGGTTTCGTCATAGTACCGTTCAAGACCATACTTCCCGCGCAACTGTCCGTCATCACTGCCAAACCCCACAAAGCCTATTGACCGAGCAGACATCGTATCGCCCGGATAGTATCGCCATTGGTTTCGGTACAACATTACTCCTTCAACTGATTCTTTAGATAATAATTCATAGGTCTCTTCATTTACTTTTGGATCAATTTCCACATAGGTACGGTTCGGTAACGTCGCTTTAGCAATAAAGTCATCTTTTGATATTGCTACGTGCATCTTTATCTTTTCATAGACCTCTTCGGGATCAGTAATGATGGTTGGATTCACCGCCACGAGATACCCTGAAGTAACTGAAGCCGCTGAAACTTTTTCTCCATCTTTGGTGGTGAAATATATGCTGCCTCGGTTATAGACGTCTTTGGCTGTGTGTACGTATTGGCGTTGGGCTTTTTCGCGATAGGCTTCAGCTTGATTTATTTGTATATGATACAAACGAACAATCAATAAAAAGCCTATAAAAAAAATCACCGCGGAGATAATTCGTATTCGCGCTGTGGTACTTTTACGCATAGAGAACAACTATCGAGCTGATTCAGAGAGTACCAACGTTGATTCCTCACGACTGACAAATATTTTGGTTTCGTTAGCGGTGAAGTTTTCTAGGGCGGCAATCTTATTACTCACTTTGTGTTGCGCAGTAATATAAGAAGATTCTAATTGAGCAATTTGAGACTCAACTTTGGCAACATCATTCATAATTTCCTTGCGCAGTACTACGTGTACTACCGACATTGAGAGGAAATACATGTACAAAAAGACCAATGTAAAAAGGGTGGCAACGCCAGCATTAAAGTAGAATGCGTGGGTGGGTTTGGAAATTACATTCGCGAGCATTGTAGTAATAATTAAATTTTTTGAATAATTCGTAATTTGGCACTGCGGGATCGGGGGTTTGCTACCAACTCTTCTCTGCTGGCTACTATCGGTTTTTTGGTTATGAGGACACCGGCGGAAGCTTGTACGTAATTTTTGAATGTATGTTTTACAATTCTATCTTCAAGACTATGGAAGGAAATGATAGCCAAACGTCCTTGGGGAGCTAAGCATTGCCAGGCTCCCGCGATGAATTGCTCCAGGACCGTAAACTCGTCATTAACTGCAATGCGTAAACCCTGAAAAGATTTAGTTGCTGGATGAATGCGACCATGGCGATATGACACAGGGACAGAAGTAAAAATTATTTCTGCCAGTTCTGCGGCGGTCATAATTTTTTTGTTCTTGCGATAGGCAACGATTGCTTTGGCAATCGGTCTTGAATATCGCTCTTCCCCGTACCCATACAATACGTTCGCAATATCTTCCTCTTTCCAGTCGTTGACGATGTCTCCGGCTGTAAATGAATACGTGTCTGGCGCTCCATACGTCATGTACAAGCTATCGTCTGAAGTGAACGAGAACCCCTTTCCCCCATCCGTGAATTGATCCGTACGCCAACCAAGGTCGGCCAGTATCGCATCAACGTGTTCTATATTTAATTTCAGAAGTTCTGATTGAATGTGCGCAAAATTACTATGCACTAAATGCACGGTGGATTTTGATTTCTTTAAATCATGTAATTCCGATAAAGCAGTACTGTCTGCATCAAACCCTATAAAGGTTCCCTTGGCACCCAATTGCTTGAGTATGTGCCTGGCATGTCCTCCAGCTCCCAAGGTAGCGTCGACCACGGTTGCGTCTTTACTAAGCGCTAAGGCGTCTATCGCTTCTTCGAGCAAAACAGTAATGTGCTTCATATATATAGAGAGTGGTTGGGTGACTTAGAGGACACCAATCGCTCCGAGCTTTTCCGCAAGGGAATCTGCTTGTAGTTCGATTTGTGCTTTGTACTCTGTCCACTTGTTCTCATCCCAAATTTCTATTCGGTTATGGATACCCGCTAAGACTACCTTTGAGTCTAAGTGAGCAAACTCCTTTAAAAAATCTGGCACGAGAATACGTCCAACTGAATCTACCTCCACCTCTACTGCTCCTGATAAGAAGAATCGATTGAAACTTCTGGTGTCCGCGGTCCCCAGTGGCAGTTCACCAATTTTGTCGGTGATTTTCTGCCACTCAAGAAGCGGATATACAAAGAGACAATTATCAAGACCGCGTGTGACGACAAGCGATGCCCCAAGTTCACCCCGCCATTTAGACGGAAGTGACAGCCTTTTCTTGGGGTCCAACGTGTGCTTGTATTCGCCAATTAGCATATCTTAAAAGTTTGAAGGTACCCTCTAAACCAACCGCAATCAGTGGAGTGATTCCAGTAGGTTTAGAGAGTACCTCCCTCCTGTATACGGTTCCTTGCGGTCGCGTATACCACTATCCCCCACCACACTTACACTATACACCACTTTGACCCACCCTGCAGTATTTCCCCACACTTTCCCGGTGGATAACCAATAAAAAACAAAAAATCAACACAAAGGTCGATTTTGTACAGAGCTACGGAAAATTAAACGTAAAACACTGAGAACTAGGTTCTCAGTGTTTTACTTAGTTTATATTTTTTGATCAATAGAGAGAAATAAATAAAAATTTATACTAAATAGTGATAATTGTGTTTTTTGTACCAATTTCTTTTTGGTTTATACATTGCACATCCTCACAAGCACTAAACTCATATTCTTTAATTTGTAATTCATTATCTTCAGTTATTTTAATTTCACTTTCACAACTTATTTCTCCGCAAATTTTAAATCTAGTCGGCTGTAACAAGTCAATCTTTTTAAGGCTTTCAAATGTATCAGTATCGAAGTTAACACGACCAACTTCTGTTCCGTCTTCTGAGACTAGATAAATTGACCTTCCATCCAAAGCTACTAAACCGTTCGTGTAGTATGGATTATGTAAATCACTGGTACTTAATCTATTTACCGTATTAGCTGTAAGAGAATATTTTATTAAACTGTTACAGGTTCCTCCTTTACCAAAAGGTGGAATGCAAAAAATATAATAATCTGAGGTACTTGAAAGTAATTGCACAAAGTATGGTGATTGAGTTATTGATACCAAGTCTTCCATTCCTGATGCAAAAAGTACATTGTTAATAACACTAATTTTACTAAAGTTATCAGCATCATTGACGTATTCATTCCAATCACCTGAATCAATATATCTCAAGGATTGTATATTACCTTCTTGCGCAACTATCTCCTCTTTCATAATTGAAACAGGCACCTCCACCACCTTTTCCGGAGCCAATTGATACCCAATATACGCCCCTAGAAATGGCAAAATTATAAATAGCGCTAAGGCTAAATATTTTGATACTGGAGTAATTTGATTAACCGGGTGTGGTTGCGCAATTTTTGACTCATTATGTTGCGTTGATACCATTTCGTTATTATTTGGATTCATATAGCAAAAGTGTACCACACGCAAAACAGTGAGAACTAGGTTCTCACTGTTTTGATGCTGGTGGACTTATTTTTATTTATCTACTCGATTGGATATAACTTTAATTCTGCCGTTAAATCTGAATTTTTTGGTGCTGATATTTCTTTTGTTTCCACTCCAAAACCACCTTTAAGCCATAAATCATTTTCTAAATTATGGATATAGATATTAAAACTGCTCATACCCTCTGATAATTTCATCACATATATTTCCAAATTTTTATTGCTTAAACCTGTTATTAATCGATCACCAATATAAAGACCATCGTTGCTTAAAAGAAATGCGCCTCCCTGTCCAAACACTTCAACACTAGCAATATCAACCTTAGGCAAAACTTTATCAAAACTATATGCTCGTTTTGTATCTATAGCGTATAAACTTCCTGTTTGGGCTAATTCTGCAGATATTACTTTAAAAGTAGCCGCATCTGCATCAGGCATCAATGTAGGCTTCCCCTCAACTATCCAATCCCACTCATCATTAGCTAAATTTTCCGTTCCAGTAGTTTCAGCTAAATATACTTTGTCATTATGAATAAAATATCCAGTTTTTCTTTCTTCAAATAATATATGTTGAGCATCTACAGGGACATGTAATAATGTCTCAGTTGAATTTACAGCAGAGGATTCGTCTTTTTCAGTATTCAGGTTCTCAACCAAAACTTCAACTACTCGCTCCGGAGCCAATTGATACCCAATATACGCCCCTAGAAATGGCAAAATTATAAATAGCGCTAAGGCTAAATATTTTGATACTGGAGTAATTTGATTAACCGGGTGTGGTTGCTTTCCTAAAGAGTCCTCTGGTAGCGTCGAGACAATTTCGTTATTATTTGGATTCATATAGCAAAAGTGTACCACACGCAAAACAGCGAGAACGTAGTTCTCGCTGTTTTGTATACATTTACTTAATAAGAGAAATTTTTTACTTTTTATTTAGATAATATTAAAACTATCAATCACAATATCTTCAAATTTTTTCTTATCTTCATCAGTAAGCCTGTATGTAGCAAAGGAAAATTTTACCAAGCTTGAATCTTGATTAAAGTGTTGATAGTAATCACCTTCACCTTCACAACCTGCACCTTCTCCACAAGTATGCACGTTAGTTTGTTTTGTAAAATTTAAATTATTATAATTAGTTACAACGCTACACAAACTATCTACACGGCATATTTCAATAGTTTCTTTATTTAACGAAGAGTTCATTGAATCACCCCAAAAGGCACCCCTACCAATTAGGGGTTTGTTTTGTGTTTGAGCTACCAAGAAAATTCTAACCGGGTCGTTACTCGGTGCAAACGTGTAAAATTTGCAATCTTTTTTTGTATAACTTTCATCACAATAGCCTTCCTCATAATTTATTGCTATAGATTCCCAGCTAGCTGGATATGAAAAAGAAATACCTATTTCTTGATCAGCAAATACTAGCTCATCATCATTTGTTAAAACTGTAGATGTCCCCTTTCCATTTTTATCACTGATTTCTATCAATGTGTTGTCAAAATTATTGAGTTTGAAAGTTCCAATAGGCTCTCCTCCCTTAATTAAAGAGCCGCGACTAAAAACTAACCCATCTGATGTTGATGAAGAAAGTAAAAAGTACATTGAATATCGTTCATTTTGAACAGACAGATTTTGATCTTCAAATAAAACATTATCTACAACTTTCAATTTGTTTTGCGCTTTACTTTTCCAATTAATATGAGGATCATTTGTGGATGAAATGTATTCCACTACATCATCATATGATGAAAAATAATATAAAGTCTCACCCTGAAGATTTTGCTGATTTACCACTTCAGGACTACTCATCGAAATGATTTCAGTATTTCCACCTATACTATTTTTTACTGCCAACTGATACCCCACATACCCACCCAGGAAAGGTAATATAACAAACAATGCCAAGGCTAAATATTTTGATACACGAGTAATTTGATTAACGGGGTGTGGTTGCTTTCCTAAAGAGTCCTCTGGTAGCGTCGAGACCATTTCGTTATTATTTGGATTCATATAGCAAAAGTGTAGCATATATAAAACAGTGAGAACTAGGTTCTCACTGTTTTATATATTTTCAATTTTAGATTTCTTATTCTACCTTCTAAAATCTTTACTTTTTACTACTATCAATTTGTTTATAATTATTCTTCTTTCATGAAAGGGATAAAGTACTCGATGGTAGGTTCACAAGTGTCATACCCTTTACCAGCTTTCATAGAGTAGTTGGTAATACCTGCATACACCTGATTATTAATAGAGGTATTATTAAGAACTTCCTTCCACATCGCTGGCCATTCTAATTCGGGTTGTATTACCACAGAGAAAGGAAGAACATTTTGAGTCGTGAACTCTTGGTAATTTACTAAAACATTGTCAAATATACTGGTATCCCCTTCAGTAATTACAAATACATCACATGTGATTACGGAACTTACTTCTGTATCGCCGTTAACCTCTTCATTTGGAATAATAACTTTTGAATAATATCCTTTAAAAATTTCAGAACGTGCCGAAATTAGGTAATTATTTTTTGGTAGCGGTAAGGGTGATAACGTTGCGTTTTCAACTGCAGATATTTCCTTCGTGGTAGCATGATTAACCTCAGAGGATTTTTCTACGATAACAACTTCCTGATAGTGAGGCTTCTGTAAATTATACCCAATATACGCCCCTAGAAATGGCAAAATTATAAATAGCGCTAAGGCTAAATATTTTGATACTGGAGTAATTTGATTAACCGGGTGTGGTTGCTTTCCTAAAGAGTCCTCTGGTAGCGTCGAGACAATTTCGTTATTATTTGGATTCATATAGCAAAAGTGTACCACACGCAAAACAGCGAGAACGTAGTTCTCGCTGTTTTGTATATCTTCAATATTCCCTCTTCTATTTTCTATATTCTTTATCCTTCACACGCGACACAGTCTTCCGGTTGGGATTCCTCTACTTCAACTTTTGGTTTCATCAACGGGAATAATTGCACTTCACGTAGTGGCTTACCCGCGAGGAACGCAAACAAGCGCTCGCCAAATCCAAACCCGCAGGTTGGTGGCATACCATGTTCGAGCATCTCCACAAATTCCCAATCAGACATCATCGCCTCATCATCACCAGCATCAAGTAATTTCTTTTGCGCTTCAAACCGAGCGCGCTGGTCATCCGGGTCATTTAACTCACTGTACCCCCGCCCTACTTCACTCCCGGCAATAATCGGTTGGAACATTTCAACCGTATCAGTGCCCGGTCGTGTTTTCGCAAGCGGTGCCACTAGTGTTGGGTGATTAATGAGAAAGGCTGGTCCAGCAATTTGTTTGCGACAGTACTTCCATAGAGTATCAGTAAGTCGCTCGCGGTTGTTCCCATCGTACTTCACTCCCAGTTCTGCGAGCTTTGCTTCCATAGCCTCGGTTGTGGCCGTTAAAATGTCTATACCCGTTTTATCTTTGATGGTTTCGACATAATCAATTTCAACCCAATCGTCTGCCAAATCAAAGGTGTGATCCCGCATGGTGAATTTTGTCGTACCAAATACTTCGGTAGCAATGGTGCGGTAGAGATCACGCACAAACGTCATGCCGTCACGGTAATCAGCGTAGGCCCAATAGAATTCACAGTTGGTGAATTCTTGCAGGTGTTCAGGACTAGTGCCTTCGTTACGGTAGGCCCGACCAATTTCAAAGGTTTTAGGATACCCTGCTGCCATGAGACGCTTTTGCCAGAGTTCACCAATACAGATACGCATATACACCGGCATATCAAAGTCGTTATGGTAGGTTTTAAACGGGCGCGCTTCAGCTCCCCCGGTAGTCACTTCAATCGTTGGAGTTTCAACCTCCAGGAATCCATGATCAACCATGAACCGTCTTGTTACTTCCCAGAACTTGGCTTTTTGAATAAACAGCGCTCGCGCTTCGTCATCGAGCAACAAATCAAGATACCGCTTTCGGTACCGCATGTCTTCATCTTTGATTCCAAAGTGCTCAGCAGGCATTGGTGCAAGTGACTTAGTAAGAATACGCCATGATGCTACTTGCAGTGCTTGAGTCTCGCGTTTGGTTATAAACGCTGTCCCTGTAACTTCAATAAAATCTCCAGCATCAATGTTCGCCACAAACAAATCAAATTTTTCTTCTCCAACATTCTCTTTAGTAAACATTGCTTGCACCCGAGCTGTACCATCAAAGATATCAGCAAACGCAAGTGCCCCATGTAATCGCAGAGCCATCACCCGTCCCACGATAGTGATAGTTTCCCCCGAAGAAACAAGAGCATCAAATTGAGCGAGCACATCGGCATTAGAATGAGTTGGCTTAGCAGTAGCGGTATAGGGGTTCATCCCAGCCGCCGCAAGCGCATCCCTTTTCCCTCTTCGTTCGTTCATCAGATCATCAAGTGTAGACATAGTTCCCCTATAGTAGCGTTTGTTGGGTATTTTTGCAAAATTCCGCTATTGTAAAATTTCAAGTTTTTCAAATCCTACGGTATATGCTGGTGTACCAGCGTCTGAGGGCACAACTTCATAGCCAAGTGTAGGGTTGTACAATTTTACTGAAGCTTTATATACAGGACTGACGTAAACATTTTCACCAGACAATATATCTTCTGCACTTTTACATTTGAAGACTTCACACAGCGTATCTTCTGTTTTTGTGAGAAATTCAATTTTTTGACTATTTTTCAATAGTGGCATTTTACTTATTGACGTTTGGTCTGGCGTAAATCTTCTAACCCAACCTCCATAATGATAATCAAATTCAATTTGAATAACGCCCATTATGTACAGGTCAGCATTTGAAGAGACAAAATGTAACCTTCGACCGTATATTGCAGAAGGAGTTACACTAGCGACTAAAAATTCTCCTGCAGCAGAAAAATACTCGTCAAATAAATCTGCTGGATTTTCGGTCACTTTTATTTGCGCAGAATGATCTACTGGTATATATAAATCAGAATCTTTTTTCTCAAACTGTATTTCATCTGTATTTACGGGAGGAGTATAGGACTTATCAATAGTAGTGATGGACGAAATATCCCTATCACTTAACCCAATTTGATACCCAACAAACCCACCTATGAAGGGAACTATAATAAAAATCACCATGGCGAGAAATTTTGAGAGTGGGGTTACCTTGCAAAGTGGCAGATACCAGGGACATTTTTGTTTATCAGTTGTAAATTGGTTTTGTGGAGGCATATATTATTTATTTTTAATAATAAGATTGTACTACACCAACCTGTGAATAAGTACAACCTAATCCGCACAGTTTCATTCTTCGTAAAGACAACCAAACAAAAAACCAATCGCTTAAGCGATTAGTTTTTTGTTTAACTCTTACGCCAAATTATCGATGGAAGTTCAAAAATCTTTTGGATACTAGGCGGCAAGGATTTTTGAACTGAGGCGTACTTCTTGTACGTTGAAGGTCAAAAATGTGCAGCCAACAACGTAGACAATGGTTTTTGGACTTTCTCTCCCCCTATTCCACCTTCAATACCTTATACTTTTGCTTCCCTCCCGGCGTCTCAAAACTAAACTCATCTCCCTTAATCTTTCCCATCAGTGATTCCCCGAGTGGTGAAAGGTATGAGAGTTTCTTTTCGTGGATGTTGGCTTCTTCAGCTCCGACGATGGTGTAACTGTGACTATCTTTATCTTTGTCTTTTTGAATAGTTACGGTTGAACCGAGCACAATCACATCACCTTTTTTGTCGTGCGCAACGATTTTTGCTTCTTTGATTACCTTTTCGAGGTGAGCAATACGTTCCTCAATCGCAGCCTGCATATCACGAGCTTCTTGATATTCAGCGTTTTCAGAAAGGTCACCGAGACTTCGAGCGTACTCCAAAGATTCAGCAACTTCTTTACGACGAACTGTTTTTAAATGATCTAATTCTTTCTTCAATTCGTCAAACTTCTCAGCAGTCAAATAGGATTGTTGATCGTTCATAATGCAAAATTAATGTACCACAATTATACGCACTTACTCTATCAGGTCAACTTGTGGACTACTCTGATGTATTATCAGGTATTTCAATGGCTTTATCAGGATTAATGTACTCCGGCCGATTGAGCGCCATCCAATCAAACACCCCACCCATGATTCGTGTAGCCCCAAGCGCATTACTACGGGGGGCTTTGTCCATCAGCAATATAAACGCATACTTCGGGTCTTCGTAGGGCCAAAAACCAGCCGCCCAGGAATTCACAAACGCATTACCGGCTCCTATTTCTGCGGTACCTGACTTGGCCGCAATGGCTACATCTTTTCGCTCTAATCCGCGCGCGGTACCGCCCGCGATAATCACTGTCTTGCGCATTCCTTCGTGCACCACCTTTAGATACTCGCGATTTAGTCCTATATCGGTAGAACTACTCACCTCACCTTTTATTACGTGTGGGGAAACGAGGGTTCCGCCTGACGCTAGGGCGCCGTAGGCACGTAACATTTGTAGAGGTGTAGCCTGGAAACCATACTGACCAATAGCAGTAAAGTACGTGTCTCCAAGTCGCCAGTCATCATCAAATGTTTCTTTTTTCCAGGCCGGGGTTGGTACAACTCCTTCCTGTTCGGACGCGATAGTAATGCCCGTTGTACTCCCCATCCCAAATAATTTGTAGTACTGACTCATTTTTGTAATCCCGAGTCCTGCTTGATCACCAAAGCCGCCACCGATAATATAAAAATAGACGTTAGAGGAGAACGCAATTGCTTCACGCATTGTCATCGCTCCGTGCGCTCGCCAGTCATTAAATCGTGACGGGTTACTAGGATTATACGGATTAGGCACAACTAAGTACCCGTTACTAACGATAGTTTTATTGGGATCAATAATTTTTTCAGACAAAGCTGCGTAGGCCACAAATGGCTTTACAATCGAGCCGGGTGTATAGACACCACTTACTACTTTATTTAAAAACGGCAACCGATCGTCTTTGTTATATTCACTAATCAAGGTCGTATTATCTCCATCAGCCATAACTTCAGGATCGTACGAAGGATAACTCGTCATGGCTAAAATTTCTCCGGTATGGATATCCATAATTGCCCCCGCTCCGCTCCGGAACCCAGCTTGCGCACTACTGGTGGCGATGATTTGGTACATAGCTTCCGATAAACCAGCATCTACCGAAAGTGTGATGGCTTTACCTTCAACGGGCGCAGACAACGCATGTTCGCCAATAATTTCCCCGAGCGCATCTTGCTCGATAATTTTTTCGCCATTTGTGCCATGTAGGTCATCCTCAAACGCACTCTCTACCCCCGTTCGGCCGAGGTATTCAGTTCGGTAGTACACACCTTTTTTATCTCGCTGAGGGTAACTCACGTACCCTATCAATTGCCCCATTCCGAGCCGGTCCGTATACGCACGTACCGGAAAATCATACTGATCGGTAAAATCATGTTCATTCCATATTAACGGCTCACCTTTTCGATCAAACACAACTCCCCGTTCGGCAATGATGACGCTGGTATTCACACTATTATTGTCACTAATTGTTCGGAAACGCGCCCCTTCGGTTACTTGCAGGTGAAATATTTTTCCAAAAAAAGCGATGGCTACAATTACAAAACACACACCAATTAAATAGACGTTGACCGGTTTTATGGGTAACTCGCGACGACCCTCCATCCGGCCGGTGTTAAAGGATGGGAGATTGGATACATCGAGTAAAATCTCGTCGAGTTCCACTACCCGCTTTTTTTTGGAGCGAAATTTCATATCGTAGTAACACCACTTTTAAATCGTGGTTTTATAATTTCAATAATGATAAACGCACCAGCAAAACAAATTGTATACACCGGAATTAACCGTATGGGCATAAAATACATATCAATGAGCATGCCCAAAGCAATTAATTCATAAGCTTTAAAATTAAGCAGGTACCAGAGCGTGAGCGGAAACGCCAGCAATAAAATGCTAAAATACCAGCCGAGAGTAACCCCGAAAAAGGTAAGTAACCGAATAAAAAGTGGACTAGAAATCATAGTTATTGTGGCGTGGTGGTCGCTGCCGTAGTGGCAGTATTAGAAATGGTGGTACTTCCCACAACAGTCGTGGTACTGGTTTCAGGCGTGACAAGCACACCTTCGGGTAGCTCTACTTTAAATAACGTGGCTTTCGTTTCATCAATTAACGCTTCGGCTTCTTCGTAGGTATGTGGGACAACTGCTTCTCTCCCTACCGATACGTAATACAGACTTTGAATCGGAATAGAGGTCGTCACAAAACCATACTGCTCTGGTTGGGTGACTGATGTTTCGATGTAACTTATAGTGCCGTACAAACCAGAATCAATTGCCGGTAGTAACACTAAATCACCCGTTCGAAGCATAATTCCCTGAGGCACCCGTACACGTAATACCCCACCACCCATACCTTCAGCATAGGTATATATGTTAGGTCCAATTACGTACGCCGAAGACGTAAAGCCAGCCGTCGTCACTAACGTGACGAGCGAGGTTTTTTCGGTCACCTTAGACACAAACCCGATAACTTGGTCAGCCCCTAAAAACACTGGTGCATGTTGTAACACACCATGGTTACTCCCCCGATCGAGCATCAACATATCGTACGGCAATGAGTTTGGTCGACCAATCACGCGCGCGAGCACTCGTGCTTCTGGGAGCGCGCCAGCGAGATTACGTAACTCAGTATTTTCAATCTGTAATTTTTTAATCGTACTATCAGTCCCCTGCTCGGTCGCAATTTTAATTTTTAAATCCTCTAACTCCCGCACGAGCACTCCTCGCTCTCTGATATACATCGGGAGTGAACTGCCTGATTCGGCTACCCACACGCGCACCATATCAAATGGATACCACGCGACGGTGACTGCAGTTCGTATAAAAAATGGCGCTACAAATAAAACCCCTCCGATACCTAACATTAATAAAACCACCAGAAACGTTTTTCTAGTCGGTGAGGTGCGGCGAGAGTTCGCCTTCTTTATCAATGAGGATTTCTGCATAGAATTCTAAGTTCTCGATTACGATTCCCGTCCCGCGTACCACAGCCCGTAGCGGATCAGGCACTACAATCACCGGCACTTCAAGCACTTCTTGCAATAGTTGTTGGAGTCCAGGAATTAAGGCACCACCGCCTGAAAGATGGATGCCACGTTGCATAATATCAGCTAGTACTTCCGGTGGAGTTTTCTCGAGTACTGTCCGTACTGCTTCTACTATACTATCAACTTGTGGCGCAATTGCATCTCGCACATCACTGTCGGTAATAACTACTTCTCGAGGCAGACCCGTCATCACATCGCGACCGCGGATAACATGTTCTTTGGCACCATCTTTATGTTCAACGGCCGCTAACGCAATTTTAACATCTTCAGCAGTTTTTTCTCCAACATACACCTTAAACTGATCACGAATGTACGTAGATATGGCAGTACTCAAATGATCACCGGCTACCCGCAGATTTTTTGCAACCACTATTCCATTAAGTGAAATAACGGCAATGTCAGTAGTCCCGCCACCAATATCAATAATCATACTCCCTACCGCTTTACCCACCGGTAATTTTGCCCCAATAGCGGCCGCCATCGGCTCCTCAATTAAAAACACTTCACGGGCTCCGGCATTACGAGCGGCATCTCGGGCGGCACGCATCTCTACGTTGGTGATACCTGACGGTACCCCCACGAGTACGCGTGGCGCAATAAGTGTTCGCATTTCACTCCGTACCTTGGCAATTAAATACCCTAACATTTCTTCCGTCACTTCAAAGTCAGAAATCACTCCATCAACCAGAGGGCGCACTACTTCAATATGTGTCGGCGTACGACCCTGCATCGCACGCGCTTCATTTCCCACCGCTACCAGCTGACCGGTTTTTTTATTTATCGCAACAATGGTTGGTTCATTTAAAATGATGCCTTTTCCTTTGACATACATTAATGTATTGGCTGTTCCCAAATCAATTCCAATGTCCGTCGACAACGAATTAAGTAGTTTTCCAAAGCTGCGACCAATAAAACTCATAGATGACTTATAGTACTACGAATGGGCAGTATTACCAAAACATTACACTAATTGATGTGTAACTGCCTATTCACCAACCAAATCAGCAAATAATTCCTCCTCTGTCAGCAACCGCACTTCGCCGGTTTTACGCGTCACTACTTCAAATTGTCCTGATTCTTTAAGTTTTTTACTCACTACCACGCGGTACGGCATCCCTAATAAATCACTGTCGGCAAATTTCTCTCCGGCTCGCGCGTCTCGATCATCAAACAGTACTTCAACACCACGATCTTTAAACGACGCGTATACCCCCTCGGCGTAATCTCGGATTTCAGCATCATCAGTATTAAGTGCTACCAAGTGCACCAAAAACGGTGCCACTGATTCGGGCCAGACAATACCTTTTTCGTCTGAGAGTAAATCCACGATAGTACCCATAGACCGTGCCGGTCCAATACCGTAACTACCCATGATGACAGGCTTTTGTTCTCCATTTTCATCTGTAAAGGTGAGGTCGAGTGCTTCTGAGAATTTAGTTCCGAGTGAGAAAATATTACCCACTTCAATACTACTCTTTTTCACAAGCTCTTCTCTTGTAACACCGAGTTCACTTAAATCAGCTTCTTCAAGTACTTCTTCATTCACGGCAATTCCCTTGCCTTCGTTTACATACACAATATCTTCACCAGCTTCGGCTATTGTTTGGAATTCATGACTAAACTTACAAAACGCTCCGCCCGAGGCAAACGTCTGAAACGTCTGCTCACCAATTCCTAAGCGTATAAATACTTTTTTGTACGCTTCGGCACAGGCTGCATAAAACGCATCGTGCTGTTCTTGCGTAGCACAGAAAGAATAGAGATCTTTCATATCAAACTCGCGCGTACGCATAATGCCACTCTTGGCCCGCATTTCATTACGAAACTTTTTTTGAATTTGGTAGGGGAATTTTGGTAAGTCCTTATACGAAGAAATAAACTGTCGCATTAAGTTGGTTATCACTTCTTCATGAGTCCACCCAAAACCAATCACGCCACCGGCTTTAAGTTCAGATTTAAACCACACATCCACCACATCATCACTCCAGCGTCCCGATTTCTCCCACAATTCAGTGTCCTGCAGAGCCGGCATAGTGAGCTCTTGCCCACCGATAGCATCCATTTCTTCACGGATAATCTGGTTAATTTTACTAATCACCCGCAGCCCTAACGGCAAAAACGTATACGCTCCCGCCATATTCTTATAAACGTATCCAGCACGAATCAATAACTGAGCATTCTTGGCCACTTCATCCGCTGGTGCCTCCTTCCGAGTCTTCGTAAACAAATGTGTCTGTCGCATAATAATTCTTTAAATAAGTAAATAATTTTAAATAGTGATATTACCCCAAGGGCAGATGGCGAGAGTAATAAATCGGCATAATTCAAAGTGTATCATAAAACAATAAATGGTCGCAAAGCGACCTTTAATTGTTTAAACATAAATACTCAATGAGACTTACAGAAACGAGTGCAATTCAAGGTGAGAAGTGACTTAATGTCACTTCGCAAGACTCATTGAGGGATTTTGTAAAAATACCCAATGAGTGGACAGCTTCTGTAAGAAGCGCAGGCAAAATTTGCATACTAAGTGCGGTCTAGCGATTTTCCTTAGGAGGAAAAATCGGGACATAAATTCATAATAATCGCTAACGCTCATTTATTCATTCACCGTTTGTGGAAGTCTTATCTAAAACAACTTGTTAATATCACTGATGGTTGCCGCTAGCATCAGCAGCATCAAAGCCGCAAACCCAACCAAGTTAACTCTCGAAGCCCAAACCGGTGGAATTGGTCGACGAGTGATGGCTTCTATGGCTACAAACACTAACCGTCCCCCATCAAGCGCGGGGATTGGTAATAAGTTTATTACCGCTAAGTTAATAGAAATTATCGCGGTGAAAAATAACAATGAGGTGAACCCAACTGATGCAGCTTCCCCTACGTACTTTACAATTCCCACTGGTCCCGAGACTTGTGAAAAGTCAGCGTCTCCTTGAAAGACTGAACCAATCAAACTAAATAACCCTACAGTTATCGCTTTCGTCATGGTGTACGTTTGTACACTGGCTTCAACAATTGCATCGCCAAATGATTTCTTAACGGTATCAACAAGCGTCAATCCAACTCCCAACGCTGCTCGATCAGGCGAACTTTCAATAACACCAGTTTGCGGAATAAGTGTCGCTGTTTCTACTACCCCGGCACTGGTTTCGTAGGTCACATCAATGGCGTTACCCGCATTCTCGGCCACAAAGTCACTAAAGGTTGATGGGAGTATAGGCGAGAGCTCATTGTCACCTTGTACGACGCTCATGATTTTTGATTGTGGCGGTAATACAGTATCAGCGGGGGCTCCCGGTAATACACTATCAATATAAACCACTGATTCTGGTGTGGCGTTCTGCTCCTCAATTTGAGTAGGCACCCCAACCAACATAATAATTACGAGGAGTATCCAGGCAAAAATCCAGTTCATGGTTACCCCGGCAATTAACACTAATGCCTGAGCCCATTTTGGTCGTGACCCAAACGCGCGGGCGCTATCAGGATCAGTTCCAGCGACCGCCGTAGGATCTTCACCGTAAATACGAACATAACCACCTAATGGCAAGGCATTTAAACTGTACTCTGTTTCGCCTCGTTTCCACGAGAATAATCGGGGCGGAAATCCAATCGCAAACTCGTCAACGCGCATTTTGGTTAACTTGGCAACAATAAAATGCCCCCATTCATGGACTAAAATGAGTACAAACAATACAGCCAAAAAAATGAGGATAGTTGACATAGAAATTATTTAGAGATTTCAACTTCTTTCTTTTCAAAGACCGCTTCTAGTGTGCGATTGGTTACATCTACCGCTTTTTGAACCTTTTCGCGTTGCGTGTGTTTGTCATCTTCACTAATATCACCAGCTTTTAGCGCACTATCAATAGCTTTCATCGCATCATCCCGCACTGCTCTAACCGCTACGCGTGCATCTTCTAATTTACTTTTGGCAATTTTTACAATTTGTTGACGTCGTTCAGCGGTGAGATCGGGAAAGATAACCCGCAAGCCCGCTGAATCCGAAGACACCGATACCCCTAAATCTGAATCACGAATCGCCCGTTCAATAGCGGGAATCAAAGACGCGTCCCAAGTAGAAATACGCAACGTACGCGCATCTTCTACCCCAATTGAGCCCACCTGCACAATCGGCATATACGTACCGTAGGATTCTACCTTGATACTATCAAGCAAGGCCGGAGTTGCCTGCCCTGTTCGAATTGTCACGAATTCCTTTTGTAAAAATTCAATGACCTCTTTTAATTTTTTTTCGTATTCAGAATCCATACCGTGGTCAAATTAATTTATATTGTTTTTTGATTATATCATAGGACCTTAGAAAACGAGTGCAATTCGCGGCGTCCAAGTAAAATACTTCGAGCCGTACTTCTGTACGGTGAGGAGTATTTTGTGCAGGACAACAAAGAAGTGCAACGTTTTTAAGGTCCTAAGTTATTTAGTTTCAGGACTAATGATTGGCAACGTCAACGCTATCTCCTCCAGCAACATCTTTTTTGATGACCCGCGGAGGTTTAATTTAGTGACACAGTCGAGCATCACAGCAGAACTCGGTGTTGGAGGTTGTTGCTCTAAATACCACAAAATCCCGTCGCGGAGTAAATCAATTTGACTGACATCTTTATCCTTAGTAATTCGACTAATAACATCGAGCCGCGCTGCGTACGAACTGGTTTGAAATATGGTAAAAAATGAATTGGTTGTTCTCGGTAACCGACTTGTGTCCGCCGGTTGCATCACCCGGGACAGTAATGTCGGCAACAACCCCTCGGTAGAATTAAGTACTAAAATAAACTGGGTGGTCAGCGGTGGTTCCTCAAGGACCTTTAAGAGTGCGTGCTGGGCTTCAATGGCTATGGTCTGCGCTTCTAAAACCATGGTTTTGACTTCACCATGAAATGGCTTTACGTAGGCAGCTTGAATTATTTTTCTCACTTCCCCGATTGAGAGGGTTTCAAAATGAAAGACTTCAAATTCAGAAGTCGAATCAAAATCACGGGTGAAATATTCACTGTCAGTAAAAGACTTCCCTTGGAGTAACAGTGCGTGATGACGAATCATTACACACTATTATGGACGACGTTTGGATTTCTGCAAATCAATGATATGTCGAATGACACGGCGCAAATACTGATCAAGTGTTTCCCCTTGATCATAGACAATTCCCTGTTCATAGCGCCAACCGTTCATATAGTCTGTAATACTTTGCTTTATTTCTTGGGTTGACCCTTCAAATCGGCCTGCCAAAATTAGCGGAAGGTGCATGGTGGAAATCTTTTGGTACAACGGGTGTTCCCGTCCTTTAGGTCCAGTGCCAAACAGTCCACTCTTTTTAAAGATTGACCACTCTCCCAGTAACTGCTCCAAGCCCGCATCTACATCTTTGGTATACAAAGGATTGTTTTGCATCGCCTCAATAGCACTCACTTCATCAGCAGTTTTAAGTTCGCTTAAATTCCGTAATGGTGCCGCTTGATCAGTGACTGATTGTACCGATTCTGGTTGGTATGACGGCACACTGGTAGCTTTAATTTGTCGCAATGGTTCTGCTGGAGGGGTTGATAAACGATTAACCACTACCGCATCTTGAGGTGCGACCCGATTAGCAACCGAATCAAGTATCTCCATCGAAGCTACTGATGATACACTCTCAACCTGTTCACTCTGACTCCAACCACTCACCGGTCCTGCCGGCGCAATCTTATCAACTACTTTACTGCGCATTAAAAAGTCAGGTGCTGGTGCTTGCGCTACCGGGGCAACTGCAATAGGGACGACCGGGGCAATTCGTTCAACCGCAGACGCATCCACCATAGGAGCTGGCACAACCGGAGCACTAATAGGAGTTACGGGAGTAATGGGCGCAATGACAGGAGTTGGTGCTGGTGCTGGTGAAGCAACGGGGGCCGGTTGTGATTTTGCTTCTAAGGTATCAAGTAACGTGAGCACTTGGGTGTAGACAGACTCCAACCGATTCATAGCCTGCATAGATTCAGCTTCAGAAGCACTGCTGAGTAACTTCATCGCTTCAAGTAAGGCACTCATATACTCACGACCTAATGCATTATCGACATCCACCAAATTAACGGGATTACCAATGCGGTCATTAACGGTAGATTTTATTACCCGAATTCGCTCCATGCGGGAGGCTGCATCATGCGTCATAGTGGGCGCTTGCAGAACTACCGGTTCTGGAGTTGCAACCGTGGGAGCAACGGGAGCTGGAGTAGCCACCACTGCAATCGGAACTACTGGTGCCGCCGGTACAATTGGTTCAGGATTTTTTTCGGGAACCACCACATCAACCGGAGCTTGATCAGTAGCAGGTGCGGTTGGTACTGAAACTTTAACAATAGTTGGTGCAACCGGTACCGCTACCACTGGTCGAGAAGGCATCGGGATACTCGGTGCAATTTTTTTAATTGGAGCGTCAGTGACATTCGCCACGGGTGCGGACACTGGTTCGCTCGTAACGGCACTGGTCGCAAAAACTGGTGCTAATCTACCCAACCCAAACCCAGAAACTGGTGCGGTCTCTACCGTCGCTTTT
>JAZKIJ010000030.1:0-2934 GCA_040384905.1 Patescibacteria group bacterium | reverse complement strand
GCCCGCCCTGCGCGGGCTTTTTTGTTTCTGGTATACTAGGGTATTAATTTTTATGTCTATGCCAAATCAGAAAAAAGCTGGTGTTAAAAAAGCGGTAAAAAAAGAAACGGTAACCAAGGTAGTATCTAAAAAGGTGGCCAATAAATCTGTGGTAAAAAAAGCCGCTCCCGCTCCTAAGAAAAAAGACTACAATAAATTAGCCCTCGCCCTCCATAAAAAACTAAAAGGTAAGTTGTCAGTAGTGAGTAAAGGTAAGCTCGAAACACGTGATGAGTGGAGTACGATGTACAGTCCAGGAGTTGGTGCTGTCTCTTCATACCTCGCTAAGCATCCCAAAGAAGCGCGTGAGTATACAATTAAGAAAAATACCGTTGCTGTTATTTCTGATGGATCAGCGGTGTTGGGCTTGGGTAACCTTGGTGCTCTCGCTGCGTTGCCGGTGATGGAGGGGAAGTGTGCAATTTTTAAAGAGATGGCCGGCGTTGATGCGTTTCCGATTGTGCTTGATACACAAGATCCCGAAGAAATTATTAAAATTGTAAAAGCAATTGCGCCAACTTTTGGCGGGATTAATCTCGAAGATATTTCAGCGCCGAATTGTTTTGTCATTGAAGAACGGTTAAAGAAAGAACTTGATATTCCGGTCATGCACGACGACCAGCACGGAACGGCGATAGTGGTATTGGCTGGTTTGATTAACGCGAGTAAAGTGGTGGGTAAGAAATTAGAGGCGCTCAAGGTGGTGATTGTGGGCGCTGGGGCTGCCGGACGTGCTGTCACGCTCATGTTACAAAAAGCCGGTATTACGCATATCATTGTCACGGACAGTAAAGGAGCAATTTACTCTGGCCGGCCTGACTTAACGGGATACAAAAAAGAATTAGCTAGTACCACCAATCCCGAAAAATTAATGGGTGATGTGATGAACGTTGTTGCGGGAGCTGATGTGATTGTAGGGGTGTCCGGACCAGGCACCATTGCGCCCGCACATATTGAAAAGATGGCTCCTGACGCCATAGTGTTTGCGCTTGCTAACCCTATTCCTGAAATAATGCCTGAAGACGCCAAGCGCGCCGGAGCAGCGGTAGTAGCAACCGGCCGAAGTGACTATGCTAATCAAGTAAACAACTCACTGGCATTCCCGGGAGTATTTCGAGGAGCACTTGATCGAAATGTGCGCGCCATTACCGATGATATGAAATTAGCGGCTGCTAAAAAAATTGCGAGTTTGGTAAAGAACCCAACCGCTGATATGGTGATTCCACCCGTGATGACGCCAGGGTTAGTGAAAGCGGTAGCGAGCGTGATTCGATAGTACTTCTGAAAATAAGTGTAAGAAAAATCCAGACCGCGAAAGTCTGGAAGTTGCAACGATGGCATTTAATCGTTGTCGTGTTCGGTATCGTCATCGCCAGGAATACCTGAGCCAAATTGCGTTATGAGTACCACCGCCTCTTGTGCATGGTGCGTGCAGGCGCACCCTTTACCCAAAGGTATCTGTACCGTGCAACCGCTTACCAAACATTTCATTGTTTCTGTGCCTTCGGCACTGGGGGTTTCTGTCGTCATATTTTTCTCCCGTTACTTCTACTGTAAATTATACAAAATATGCGTAGGGGTTACTAGGTGGTGGTTTTTTCTACCGAAGTGTAATGAGTGCTTAACTTTTTATACGCTGGAGAATACAACGCTATCAAACTTACCATCAATCCAATCGCTCCTGCACACATAAATACCAAAGCAATACCCCGATCTGCCCCCACGCCAAACCAGTCGCCAATAAGCGCTACTCCCGCACCCGTTGTCATAAACGGAATAAACATAAACTGAGCAATGGGGCCAATCATAAAGGTAGTAATCGGTGAGGCAGCCGATTCAACACTCTGCGCAAACCCAAAGACGCGACCCTGTCTTTCAAACGGGACAATTTTTTGAATCACTGTTTGTTCTGCTGCTTCAGCAATAGGCATCAACGTCAGCCAGACCAGCATCCCAAAGGCTAAGAGAATGATTGACGGTTGTAGCGGAAAAATTAAACAGCTGGTCCAGGAAATAATATTAACGACCATAATCGTCCGCAGTGGTTTACTGCCAATGCCACGCTTAGCGACGTAGGTGCTACCGGCAATAATGGCAAAACTCATCACGCCCCACATAAACCCCCAGGTTTGTACGGATACTAATGCCAGTCCATACGCGTCCATTAACGCCATAAACACTCCACCGAGAAAGTTGTTGATGGTGTTAAAAAATATCAACGCCATCAGTCCCGGCACAGCGAGAATAATCGCAATCGTTCCTCGCACGTCCATCTTTTTTGGTTTTTCTTCAGTATGGATAATTTCAGGTTCCGGAATAGTGATGGTGAGCAAATGAAAAAGTGCAACTGCCGTCGCAATAACTGCTACCCATAGCGCCACTTCCATACCGTAAAAGCCAATTGTTAGTCCACTTAATACCGACGTGATAGAAAATGATAAACCCTGTACGGCGCCAACCAGGCCGTTAGCTTTGTCTTTGTCGGTGGTGAACAGTAGGGTAACAATGGTGGATAGGGCAATGGTCCGCAAATTGCCGGCCACTGTACCCATCATCAAAATAATAACAAGTCCCCATAACCAAACAGAGCGCGCATCAGATAAACTTCCTTCTGGCGCAATTGAATAGACTAAGAGTCCCAGGGTAAAAGCCAGTAACGTGGCAATACTCGAAATAGTCATGGCCCGTTTTTTGTAATTGTGATCAACAATACTACCAAAGAATATAGCGCCAAACATATTAGTGATAGCAAAAATACCGGCAATAAAAGACGCGACCACTACCGAACGCGTTTCAATAATTGCCCAAAAGGTGAGGGCAAACCACACAAAGTTATTGGTAACGGTAGCAATCAGTGTGTTACCAAGAATTTTATAAAATAACGGATAGTTGTTC
>JAZKIJ010000029.1:12494-48799 GCA_040384905.1 Patescibacteria group bacterium | reverse complement strand
TGGCTTCCTTGAGTCCAAGACCAAGTACTTCCTTGATTACCTTGATAACAGCAATCTTTTGCGCACCAGCTTCTGTAAGTTCAACAGTGAATTCTGATTGTTCATCAGCTCCACCAGCTGCTGCAGCTGGACCAGCTACTGCTACTGCTGTTGCAGATACTCCCCACTTCTCTTCAATTGTCTTTACGAGAGTGTTGAGTTCAAGAACAGTCATTTTTTCAACGGCTTCGATAATTTGATCGTTTGTCATGTTTTTAATTATTAGTATGTAAGTTAAGTAAGAGTGTGGTCAAAAATTTCTCAGACAAGGCGCACAATTGAGGTAATACGAGACGTACTTGATTGTACGTTGAGTGTTACCGATTGAAGTGCAACACAGTATGAGGGATTTTTGGACATGCTCTAGGCACCCTTGGTTCCTGAGACTGCATCTAGTACCACAGCAAAACGCTGACGTGGTGAGTTGATGAGTTGAGCAAACATTCCTCGGAGTACATCAAGTGATGGGATCGAAGCAATTTCAATCATTTCTTCTTTATTCTTGTAGGCACCTTGGAAGACACCGCCAACAATAGTAATCTTGTCTTTGAACTTGGTTGAAAACTCCTTCATATTCTGAGCTGGCGCCATTGCGTCAACACTATATGCAACAGCGATTTCGCCGTCGAGTGTTGGCATGGTACCGGTGAATGCTCCATCAAATGCGCGACCCATAAGAGTCTTTTTGGCTACGAACATGCCAACGCCTTTTTCTCGTAGTTCCTTGCGCATTGCTGTAGTAGCAGCTACTGAAAGACCTTTATAGTGAACGAACACAATTGAGTCTGCAGTATCTTTTACTTCAGTCAACTTACTGAGGATATCTACCTTCTTTGCTTTTGTAATGGCCACGAAATTTGTGTGATTACGATCTTATAAATACAGGCCCACGGTTACAAAATTAATTTTTATAACCCTAGGCTTCGACCCCAAAATCTAAGAAATTGGACCTCGGCGGGCATATACACGGCTGTGTATACATTACGGTAGAGTGACCCCCTACCACCAGCTGTCTTGAGCCTGATGCCCAGTACAATACTATAGAGTATACAAATGGTAAAGGGGCGGCATCATATGAGATGCCACCCCTTGGTTTACGCTGCCTGGTTCATCTTCACCGCGATATTCATATTCTGATTCGCATTGAACCCGCCGCCGTCTAGCTCCATACCGAATATCCTGATTCGGTGACGATAGCCACGAATGGCCATCGGGTCGCCAGCAAAGATCTTGTTCGCCTCCTTCTGCATCACTTCATCCAAAGAGTCCCGATTATCCAGGACCAGGCAGCTCCGCAGCACCACCACTTCATTTTGAAGCAGATTGCCGGGATTGAATTCCTGCTTGTCGTAGATAGCCTCAAAGTGCGCTTTGATTTCCATTAGTCGTCCTTTCCTATCTGAACCCGCAGAACTATACCACACTATTTCAAAAATCATAGTTTGGTTGACTTCTACCTATTATTTAAAACTTTCTGTCGGGATAGGCGGAATCGGACCGCCGCCGTACGCACCCCATGCGCACACACTACCACTATGCTATACCCCGTATTTCGGAGCAGTATAACAAATTCATTAATTCCCCTCTACTTCGTTTTTTAACTTCTCCGCTTGCCAGCCAATCATGTTTGTGAGGATTTGTAGGAACGTAGCAACTGCTGAAATGGCGAGGAAAATAGCAAAGTACTGGAAGATGGGAAATAGTAAGTAAAAGAATGTAACAAAAGCAGCCGACCAGACACCAAAACACCAGGCACACGATAATAAGTCAGCTACGGTACGACGTGGTCCCGTTGCAGGCTTTACCAACCGAAAGCTCTTCCCTACTTTCTGGACATCATAAAATTGCTCGCGGATGAATTTGGTAATCGCGTCATACACAAATAAACGAATAACACGCCAGGTAGCGAGTGTAATCAAAGTGTAGTCAACAAGCGTGAGGTCTGCAAACGGAATGCGGGTTTCGGTTTCGAGAATGATAGCCCCCATTACAACCAGGAGTAAAAAGAATAAGCCAAAGACAAAATTCCAAAAGTATTGATCGGTGATACGAATCATAATTAAGTACCTGTCGCCCCCATGCCGACAATTAATATAAATAATAACACACCCGCAATCACCGCAATAAAGCTAAACAGGAATTGATAGAACGACTTGTTAAACATTCGAATAAGTATAACGTATGGATTGTGTTTTTTAAAAGTTATTTAACCTTAAAATAAAACTTTTGAACGAGAATAAAAAGTAATGTTACTCCCAATAGTAGCCAACTAAAAAACAATGCGAAATCGTCTTTTCCCGGATTAATAAACGAACCTTCACTACCTGTTGAAGTTATTATAGCTGCAAAAGGCAAATACCAACTAATAATTTTTTTTAACCATTTTTCAAAAACTACATTATTGAAAAAAATTAAAACTCCTGAAGAAACGGCTATCGAAATTGAAAAATATAATACTATTCGTAAATAATCTTCATAATAATATTTTTTTATACTGTCTGTTATAGATTCTATAACTAAATAATCGTATACAAAAAGACACAGAACGAGTACTACTGAACTTAAAAAGAATTTTTTATTTGTTATTAAGCGCATATTTATTTTCTTAAATTATAAACTATTATTTCTAAAGCACTGTATTGCATTGGTGTAATATATTTTTTCTGTTTATAAACTAACAACGTAGCCTTAAGTGTATCTAGTGCTGCAAATTCTAATTTCTGATAAGCTGGTTTTGCAGGAGTGAGCGTATCCCAATACAAAGCCGCATCAACTTGTACTAAAAGTACGGTTTCTAATACTTTTGATAATTTTAAAGCTTTTATGTTTGTTTTCAAAAGCGGATAAGAGTATAAAGCTGGAGGTAAAATAACTTGTCCGTTTAAAGTCTGCTCTAAATCTGTGAGACCATCATTATTGATATCGGTTTTAATGTTTGTGTATCCTGAAGTGGCAAAGCTAAAAGTAGCCTTCATTTCTGGAGTAGAACTAGCGCCAATATATCGGAATGTTTGTGTTTGATTATGATTTTTTAAAGTATCAACTGTAATTGAGTATGTACCTGTAGCTTGCCCCTTAATCTCTGCTTCAAATAAAATATCGTCTGGGATAATTACATATGAGCTATCCCCTAAATCAAGATATTGAGAACCAACAATTTCTTCTTTTACTTCATTTCCAATTTTGCCAACTTTTTTACCCAAACTATCTGTAATCATCAATGAGACAGGTGAATGTACTCCAATGATTTTAAAATTGCGTGCCACATTTGCATATTCTGGTATTTCTAAAGTCTGACTCAAATATGGAAACTTAACGATTGATTCAACAAAAGATTGTACGGTTGGACTTTCGGTAAGATTCATATGTTTATATGGTCGTATTAAGGTGTTTGGCGCTTCTGCAATTAAATCTATTATCCCTGTCACTTTATTTCCATCTTGTCCCGATGCTGAAACAATTGGTACAGTCTCATCACCACTACTTGTAAAAATAGGTAAGGCTTTCATATAACTTCCTGTCTCGCAGGTAAGAAAACCTAGCCTGCATGGGAAACTTTGATATTGCACACCTCTAATTGTGGGATTACCCGTCCCTACAACTTCATATATTTCTACATTATCTGGAGGTAACCAAGAATCGAGGCTTTGTTTTAAGCTAATAGAATATTGCAAAAAATTATTATTTAAGGTGCTAGGCTCATTAATTGGCACCTCGTCATTTCGTTTATTTAATGAATCCGTAAGTAAGGAGTTCATCGAAGTATATGAATTAATTGGTCCATACGTTCCAATACTTGCAGTTGTAACTGAATTATCAGAAGAAATTAGAGTGTCACCACTTTTTATAAAATATTCATTTGAGGGCAATAAACCATAAGTGCCCGGTAAATTTTTCATCACATCTCTTGCAGTAGTATCATTTACTACTAATCCAAATACTGCTTTTTGATCATAACCATGGAGCATTACCAAAGCCGCTTTAGGAGCACCTAATTGCGGAGTTCCAATCAAAACTAGCTTATCAACCAATTCTTCTTTACCTTGTCCTTCTAACTCTGAAATAAGCATCTTTCCTACCAATCCTCCATTAGAATGTCCTATGATAGTTACTTTACCAGAATAAGAACTTGAGGCGAGTCGCTCCACTTCTGCAACGAGACTTTTAACTTCATTTTGATATTTTGTTCCATTTTTTGCAATTTCCTCAACATCATATCGCCAATCATAAGCAAAAGGTTCCCAGTCTTTTATTACTTCTGTCTTCTTTAATTCATCCATAAAACTAATAAACCCCTTATATACGTTAATCCCCGCATAAGGTAGCGCTAGTTCGTCTAAAATATCTCTAGTGTAAATGTCATTTAAACTCATCCCTGATGATGTCATCCTGAGCTTTTCAACATCCGCATCAATATTTGGCACCCATATTTGATCTTCAGTACCTGAACCACCATCTGTATACAACCGACTAGCCTGAATACCTGGCAAGAACAGTACGCTACTGGCGCCGGTGCTGGTGGCAGTTGTGGTGGCCGTGGTAGTCGCTACTGGTTCAAACCCGCCTTCACAGCCGTCTATGTCGCATATTTGAAACGCCCAACCTCCTGATTCAGGAGAGTTGTAATAACCGTCAGATACATACCCTTCATTCTCTCTTGAACCATCCAAGATAAAATTGTCAGGAAAACTACATTGGCCGTTATAACATATGTGTATAATGCCAACTTTTCCATCTGTTCGATTTGGACCAGTGATTTTAAAATCACAGAATTCACCATTTTGTCTGCCGTATAAAACATCATCGCCAATACGTGTTACACCATCGGGTTCACTCAGAGTGAGCCAGACGCGTGTGTCGCACTCTACGCCAGAAATTCTTTTTAATCTTACCCATTCTGCAGTACCTCGATAAGATATTGTTCCGCTTGAATTCAATACCGGCGGTGTGCCACTGTATTGAGGTAACCTTTGTGCTAAAGCAGTATTATGCCCTTCATCTTTAAAAATATCATACGCGGTACCCGTTTTACTTTGCTCAAATAGAACTTTTGCCTGCACTGATTCAAATGATATAAAAAAGCTCACAATGAATGTGAGTCCAAATAAAAACAAAGGGGCGGAGAAATATGAGAATATATGCAGGACTCGGGTTGTGAAGAGGTATTTCTTCATACTGCCTTTAAGATGATTAAAGTATATTCCTGCTTTACGTAATTGTCGATGTTGTTCTCTATAACTTATTTTGACTCATAGTAAAGATTACGGGGGGATCACCCGGGATTTATGAGCATCTAAGAGATGCTTACCTTCCCTTAGAATATATACCTATTTTATAACTATGTGTATAACATTGTGCATAACTTTTGTATAAGTACTGGATATACTTGTATATAAATAACAAAAACCAACCCTGGTGGATTGGTTTTTGTATTAAGTAACGACTCGCTTCCCTATCAAATTCACCAGACACAACAAAAGCCCCCTTGCGGGGGCTTTTGTTTAGCTTTGATTATGAACTTTCACATTCAAATCAAGTAGTTAATCAGAGATTAACTGTTGATTGATTGTGGTGAAGATCGGTAATCTGAAACTGGTGTTGGCAAGTATGCTTCGCTAGAAGTTGTACCGTCAGCGTTAGCTGAGAACCAGATTTCGTCAAGCTGTACTCGTAGTGATGCTGAAGCAGCTACAGTTGCATTTACTACAAGAGTGAATGTTTCTGTTTCTCCTTCACGTACTGTGAATACTCCAACTGAATCTTCATCAGCTGTTGATGTAAGACTTTGTGTCAAAGTAGCAGCAGTTCCACCAGTTACTGAGTATACAACTCCGTTAGTTACGGCAGTTGAAGTAGTAGCGTTGTCTGTGATGTAGAAATCACCTTCAACAGCTGTTACTTCGAACTCAAGTGTAAATACACCTGTTGTATCATCTTGTCCTTGTGTATCAGTTTCTGAAGTGAAACCATCTACTGGTACAAGAATACCTTCGGCAACTAGAGTGTGTTCATCTCCTACTGCTGAACCAGTGAACTGACCAGCTGCAAGATCATCAGCACCTTCTCCTTCCCAAAGTTCTCGTTCTGTTTGTGTAACAGAAGCTTTGATAGTAGTACCGTTAGCGTAACGAACACCGTCATCTGTGTCGTTAAAGTCAACAACTACTTCCATTTCAACTTCTGAATCTGCATCAACAGTGATGTCACCATCGATATCAAACACATACCATGTTGAAGTTCCAGCTGAAGTAACGTTCTTTGAGTCCAAACCTGTTGGAGCTCCAGTTCCGTTTACTGCTTCTGCTGTGAATTCTTCACCATCGATAATAGCTCGAACTTCATCGATAACATCAGATGTAGAAGCTGAACCAGTGTCGATTCGAACTACTACCTTACTGAGTTCAATATCATTGTCTTCAGCTTCGATATCAGCAACCATGATTGTTACATCACTTGTGTCTGAATCTGTGTCAACAACGATATCTGTTGCATCTGGGTTTGCTGAACCAAGAGATACCTTGATTTCTTCGTCAGCTCCAGCTACTTCAACATCGAATACTGCTGTTCCGTCAAGACCTGAAGTTTCAGTAGAAGCTACACCATCAGCGTCGAAGAATCGCATTGCTGTTGGGGTAATTGTCCATTCACTAAGTTCTTCAGCGTCAAGATTGTTCATAACTGTAGCGCCGATAGAAATTTCCATTTCTTCGTCTTCCATAGCTACGATATCAAGATCTGAGAATCGGAATTCGCCTGTATCTTCATCTAGGTAATTGTCTTCATCAGCAGCGTCAAATTCGGCTACCATGTCACCATCTACCCAAAGTGATAGAGTTTCAAAGGCATCCCATGGACTTGCGCCTGCATCATCTGACTCAATAGTGAAGTCAAGACGTGAAATTTCAGCGTCTCCATCAGCAAACTCAACTGTGAGTTCACCAACTACTTGTTCTTCATCACCTTCTTCAATTGTAGATTCACCGTCTTCGAGTTCGAAGTTATCAAGTGAAGCTTCACCTTGTAGATCTGTTGATCCTGTACCAGGTGTTGTTGGAGTTGTAGGTGTTGTTGGAGTTGTAGGTGTTGTAGTTGAACACTTAGCAGCAACTGCTGCTGCAGTGATCGGACCATAGTACCCTACAGCTGGCATAACCCCGTTAGCTGATTGCCAAGCGGCAAGAGCTGAACGAGTTTGTGCTCCGAAGTATCCGGTAGCTCCTGCTGGGATTGATTGTCCAGCGCCGATAAGAAAGTTTTGCAACGCAGTTACACTAGCGCCTGAAGCGTTCATTGTAAGTGGTGCAGGAATAGCTACGCAAGTACTAGTTGTAGTAGTAGTTGTTGTAGTTGTTCCACCTTGTAGCGCAGCGATCTGTGCCATCAAAGCAGCGATTTGTGCTTGTAGTTCTTCTGCTGTTGCAGCTTTAGCAGCTGGAGCAATCAGAGAGAACACCATAGCAGCAGCAACAATGGCTACGAAAGCCTTTGATGCTACAGTTTTTGTATTCGTCATAATTATAATTTTTTGTTTTGTGCGTTTGTTAACAACGCGGTTATGTCCCATTAGCGGGACCGGCTAATACTGATAATATGAATTAATTCATATTCATAACGAGTCACCTCGTTATGTAATATCACTAACTCTCATATATAGGTGTATTACGCCCATACTGAGAGGTTAGCTGTAATGAAAGGGTGTGGCAGTCATGCGGACAGGGCGGGATAAGGTGATGCGGAAATTACCAACACTAAGTTGGATTTTATATTTGATATGTGTAGAGAGCGTTCGAGCCTACTCTAGTTGTCAAAGATCACAGAACGCCTTGGTTGGTGCTTTATTCTCTAACGGTGACGCTTAGTCAGGCTAGGAAAAAAGCGCCTAAGCGCATACCAAATAGTATAGCAACTAATTGGAAAATAGCGAGTTTTTAGTCTGGGGAAAGCGTTACTTCTAACGCTCAATTGGCCATACAAAATTCTTGCTCTGGTATCTATGACGAGTGAAGATGAGTAGTCTTACCAAGTACTACTGACTATTTTTCTATACTTGGTTAAGAGTGCGTATACATATATCTGTCACATTCACATAGTGAAAACACACGGAGAAAGCGAAGGACAGTTCTATGAGACTACCCTCCTCTCACTACTAGTAGCCACAATTGCATCGTATGAAGATTAAAGACACACAAAGACGTGACTGTTAGCACAGTCACGTCTTTGTCTTTTATTTATTAATTGAATACTTCGACCAACGTCTTTCACCTTGCCTTATTACTTCTCCACTTTCTATGAGACTGTTTAAGTCTCTTTGAATTGTCTTTGTACTCACGTCGGTGATGATTTCAGACAGGTCTTTGATGGTGGCTTCTGGTTTGGCATCAAGGACAGTTTTGATACGAGATGTTCTATCGGACAAATCACTGTAGACAAGGACAGCATCTGAACTAAAGTCATTGGACGGGATATTGGGTCGAGCGCGACGAGGAGCTTTTGGTGTCGCTTTAGGTTTGGGTGCTTGTGGCGCAATCGAGACAGGACTGGCAGCGGGGTTGATGTAGTGGTTGCGGATATACCGTAACACGACGTCTGTTTCTTCGGCGACGACTCCTTCCATATCAGGAGTAATAAGTTGAGCGGCCGCTGCGAGGTGGAGAGCACTTTGCAGGACAACGAGGGCTTGCTGGACGGTGTAGATTTTGTCCCGGGCTTCGTACTCATATAAGTTGAGGGAAGCAATCACTGCTTCGTGAAGCGCCATCGCTTTGTCGCTTAGATTAGAGTAATGGACTTTGGTCCGATCATTTAAATCAACATGAGCCAAAATATAAAAGACGGCGGATGCGACACGCTCTGTCTTTTTGAAAACGATATTATAATAGTCATCATTTGCAGACAAACGTTTGAGTGATATGAGACTGTCGTTTGGATTGTACGTATTCATATTCATGATATGTCTTATAAGATTTTGCTCTGTCTAATAGATTAAAGACACTTGTATTATAAGGACATTTTGGACAAAAAGCAAGAAAAGGACACGGGTGGGAGTTAGAAAATTGGATATGAAATAGTGAAGATGACAAGTGTCTTTGAGTGCTTACGCGCCTCATTATATGCACAGATAATAGTCATATTTAGTGATATAATGCGCGCATATATAGGTAGAATATTTTATTAGCATTAGTACAAAATGAGTCGCTAGCAACGATTACTAGTTCCAGGAGTTTGCCCTAGGAAAGGGGCAAACTCGGAACGAAATTCATAATAATCGCTGGCGCTCATTTATTCATTTCATGGGCAAACGAGGACCGAAAAAAGTTGAGAAGGTAAAAGAATCGAAGCCGTTTTTTGAGGACCTTAGTCCCCAGGCTCGGCAAGCGATCGGGGCGGTGTTACTTACGACCGTCGGTATTTTCTTTGCAGCTGCCCTGTTTGAGTATGGCGGGGTGGTGGGGTCATGGACTCAGATTTCCCTCTACTGGCTCTTTGGTACCGGAGCCTATCTTGCTCCCATGGTCTGTGCCTTTTACGTGTACGCGTTGTTAAATCCTAAAGACAACGAGGAGGTGAGTATGTCGAAAATCACTGGTATTGGATTATTGTTTATTTCACTCTTGGGGATTTTGGAAATCTCGGTAACCGAGTGGGGTGGGATGGTCGGGTGGGTGCTGCTGGCTCCCCTCTCGTATTTATTTGGGGCGTCAGTAGCGGGAGTGATTTTGGGAGGGTTGATATTAATTTCTGGATTCCTCATTTTTAATACCGGGTTACGACTGCCACGGATGGGTCGGGAACAGACTCTCGACGACGAATCAGATATCGAAAACTTGGTCCTGCAAACTGGTCCTGAGTCTGAAGAAGATTTTGACGAGTTGCTCGAAGAGGAAAATGCTCCGGATGCTACAGCGGTGGCAAAACGACCAACCATGCAAAAAGTATCCGACAAGCTCGGGCTCGGGAATGCACCGAGGGCAGATTTTGTGGTGTCGACGTTTTCAGGAACGTACGCTCCCCCGTCACTGTCACTCTTAAAGAAGGATCAAGGAAAACCACAAACTGGTGACGTAAAAGCTAACGCAAATATTATTAAACGAACCCTTAAGGAATTTGGTATACACGTGGAAATGGATGCGGTGGAGATTGGACCAACTATCAGTCGCTATGCATTGAAGCCCGCGCAAGGAGTGAAGATTGCGCGTATCGTCGGGCTGCAACAAGAACTCCAGTTGAACCTGTCTTCGGGCACCTTACGTATCGAAGCACCGATTCCTGGGAAGTCACTGGTGGGTATCGAAATTCCAAACCTCACCCGTTCTACGATTGGTCTTGCGTCACTCCTTAAGACACCGGAATACACTGATTCCCCACATCCACTGTATGTAGCGTTAGGGAAAGATGTAACCGGCAATGCCCACTTTGCGAACATCGCTCGGATGCCCCATGCCTTGGTTGCCGGTACCACTGGGTCAGGAAAATCCATTACCATGCACAACTTGGTGATTTCTCTTTTGTTCCGCAATTCACCGGACCAGCTGCGATTTTTTATGGTGGACCCAAAGCGCGTAGAACTTACATTATATGAGGGTATCCCACATTTGCTTGCGCCCGTAATTGTAGAAGCTAAAAAAGCCTTGATGATGCTTAAGTGGGCTATCAAGGAAATGGAACGCCGGTACGACATTCTCCAGACCGAAAAAATCCAGAATCTCGACTCGTACCACGCCAACGTATACAAACCAGCTAAAAAAGCGTGGGAAGCTAAAGGTTCACCCGAAGAAGAATTAGTAAATCTCCCAGAACCCCTCCCGTACATTGTGATATTGATGGACGAGCTGGCTGACCTTATGCATGCCTACCCTCGGGAACTAGAAGCGGCTATCGTGCGCTTGGCCCAGATGTCCCGCGCCGTGGGTATTCACCTTATCCTCGCTACCCAACGCCCATCGGTAAACGTTATTACCGGTACCATTAAAGCCAACATCCCGACCCGTATCGCCCTAAACGTTGCCTCTCAGATTGATTCACGAACCATTTTGGATGGTGTAGGTGCTGAAAAATTGCTTGGTAAGGGTGACATGTTGTATCTCTCAAGTGATTCACCAAAACCAGTGCGGTTGCAAGCGGCCTTTATTTCTGAAGATGAAATTAAAAACGTGGTGTCGTACCTCAAGATGCAGGACAGTGCCCACTCTCTTGATTCAATAAACCTTGATGAAAAATCAGGTGGTTCAGGAGACAGTTTTATTGGCATGATTAACGATGACGATAGTGATGATGACGACGAGCTCTACGAAGACGCTAAACAAGCCGTCATTGAAGCGGGTAAAGCCTCTACCTCATACATTCAACGAAAATTGCGTGTCGGCTACTCGCGGGCGGCTCGATTAATTGATTTACTCGAAGATCGCGGCGTCATTGGTGCAGCTGATGGTTCAAAACCACGGGAAATTCTCGGCAGTGATGCGGGCGGTAGTGACGATGCGGAAGATGATTCTGAGACACCTAATCGGATGTAATTAGTGATTTATAATGACCGGTATCTTTCGCTCCCACATCCAATTTCGCTCAATTGTCTACGCCGTCCTGATTATGATGGCCTGTACCCTGATTGTGCTCTATGTCATGTACCAGGCACGGTTTTTACTCGAAGGACCGAAGCTTTCCCTGATTAATGAACCGGAGAGTGTCCAAAATAGTCAGGTGGTTCATTTGCGCGGTAAAGCGAGCAATATCAGCACCATTAATTTAAATGGTCGGCAGATATTTACCGATCGCACTGGGTACTTTGATGAGGCACTTGTGCTCGAAAACGGGTATAATGTAGCTACCATACAAGCAACGGACCGCTACGGTCGAACGCAACGTATTGTAAAACAATTTGTGTACACCCCGACTTCTATTATTCCTCTGTAAATACAAATAACTATACTATGAAACCAAAAAAAGCTGCCAAAGAAAAAAAAGTTGTTGGTGAAGCCGCTACTAGTAAAGAAGGCGGCATTGCTGATATCGCGGAAACTCTCCGGGCACTGAAAACCAAATTTGGTGATGAAGCGATTATGACCTTGTCCGAGAGTCGTAAAGTTGATATTGATGTCGTCCCGACTGGCTCGATTGGTCTTGATGAAGCGTTAGGTATTGGTGGATTCCCGCGCGGTCGTATTATTGAAATTTATGGTCCAGAGTCTTCTGGTAAGACCACCCTTTCCCTACACGCGATTGCTGAAGCACAAAAGTTAGGTGGTATCTGTGCCTTTATCGATGCTGAGCACGCGATGGACCCAGAGTACGCCAAGAACCTCGGCGTTAAACTCGATGAACTGTTAATCTCACAACCAGATAACGGTGAACAAGCGCTTGAAATCGTAGAGTCTCTGGTGCGAACCGGTAAAATTGACGTGATTGTTATCGACTCCGTAGCCGCTCTTACTCCCCGCGATGAAATTGAGGGTGAAATGGGTGCCCACCACGTGGGTAAGCAAGCGCGATTGATGAGTCAGGCATTACGTAAACTGACGAGTATTGTCGCCAAATCAAAAACGGTGGTTATCTTTATTAACCAAATCCGTATGCAAATTGGTGTTATGTTTGGTAACCCCGAAACAACCCCCGGTGGAAAGGCGCTTAAGTTCTACACTTCAGTGCGTCTGGATATCCGTCGTATTGCCCAAATTAAAAAGGGTGAAGAAATTGTCGGTGGTCGCCACCGCGTTAAGGTCGTGAAGAACAAAGTGGCTTCTCCATTTAAGAGTACTGAGTTTGACCTAATTTATAATGAAGGTATCTCGATTGAAGGTGAGATTCTCGCTCTCGGGGAAAAGTATAAATTTGTTACCAAATCAGGCTCTTCATACTCATACACTCCCCCCGGAGGAGATGAATCAACTACTGAAAAATTGGGTCGAGGTTATGATGCTGCCCGAACATTCCTTAGAGAAAATACGAAGCTCAAAGATGAGATGCTTAAACACGTGCGCGCTGCACTAAAGGCCGAACACGCTGAAACCAAATAACTCTATCCCCTATCCAATTAAAAAATCAGCCGGCTAGTACCGGCTGATTTTTTATAGTTATGTAGAAGGTATTAGACCGAACTAAATTTCTGAGCACGCGGGGTAAAAACTGGCAGACTAATTTTAAATCCTACCGACAATACCGTAAATACAATTATGCCAAAGGCAATCAACGCGAGGGTTTCGGCCTGCAGGAGCGAATTAAGCACATACATCGGCACATGACCGACCGGGACATTCAGGAAATTCTGCACGATACTGGTGATAGACACTAATTTCCAAAACCCAATCACACTCCCCCCAAACGCCAGTCCCCACACGGTACTTTCCCGCAAGATAAGGCTGAGCATATACGTGTACCACACACGACGCATAATAGCGCGTCTGAGCGTAACGGATGATGGATTAGTAGTATGGTTATTCATATATGGTATATAACAGAAGGTAGTAAATAATAGTTACAGTAATTGTTGCTGTTCCAGCTCGGTACTTTCCTTTCGAAAGGCGGCCTTGGCCCGGTGGATACGAGCTTTTATGGTCCCTACGGCTTCACCCGTTTCGGTGGCAATATCTTGATGACTCCAGCGTTCAATGTAGTGCAACCGCAATACACTCGAGAAATGGCCGGGCAATCGAGCCAAAATGCGCTCTACCCCGTCATGAATTTCCGTCGCCGCTACCCCACCTGATTTATCAGCTACAAACTGTTCAAACTCCGGATCAATATTTTGAAAGCGCGCTCCTTGCTTGATGCGCTTTTGGTAGGCGGTAAAGGCGGTGTTCATTAAAATTCGGTACGCCCAGGAAGAAAATTTGGCGCCTTCAACCGGACTAAACGAATCAGCGTGCAGGTAAATTTTGGTAAACGTGTCTTGCACTATCTCTTCGGCATCCTCTTTGGTATGGATAATTCCCATGGCTTTACGGAAAAAAGCGTCTTGATAGCGTTCGAGAATCATTGAAAACAGCCAAGGGTGAGCACGGGAGCGCAGTAAAATATCTTCATCAGATAGTTCGCTCATGTTTTCTGAATTGCCAAACAATTGCATAATTCTTTAATAATACCACCAAACTAACGCTTTGGTTGCTATACACGCGTTGCTTTTAATGGGTAATTTTGGTATAAATGTGACGCTATTATTCATTTTAATTAACTGGGTAGCAACGATTACAGGTTCCAGGAGTTTACCCTAGGAAAGGGGTAAACTCGGAACGAAATTCAGAATAATCGCTACGCTCATTTCTTCATTTCATGGCTGTCCTCTCATACAACGAAATAACCCTCAAGAAAGTCATCATCTTTAACGATGAGCCTTGTTTAGTGCTCGCTACTCACGTGTTTCGTAAGCAACAACGTAAGCCGGTAAACATTACTAAACTTAAAGGTTTGAAGTCTGGTCGTCAGTACGAACAGACCTTCCACGTAAGCGAAACTGCGGACGAGGCTGATCTTGAAAACAAAAACGTAACATTCATTTATCGCAAAGGAAGCGAATACTGGTTCCATAACGCTGGCAAGCCAGCGGAACGCTTTGCCCTCACCGAAGACTTTATTGGAGACCCGGGTAAATTCCTTAAGGAACGCAGTGACGTACAAGCGTTGGTATTTGAAGAAGAGATTATTGGTATCAAGTTCCCTATTAAAGTAGAACTTAAGGTAACCGAAGCCATGCCTGCGGTTAAAGGTAACACCTCAAGTAGTGCCCTTAAACAAGTAACCGTAGAAACTGGCGCCACCGTCATGGTACCAATGTTTATCAATGAAGGTGACGTGATTTCCATCAACACCGAATCAGGCGACTACTCAGAACGAATCGAGAAAGCTTAAAATATTTACTAAAAACACTTATCTACGTTGTTGTACTTCGGCAAAATTTGACTCACCGTACAAAAAGTACGGCTCGCAAAATTTTCCTCGCCCCTTCCTATAGAAGCTGTTCAGGTTCTCGCTATTTTTTCAAAATAGCAGGCACTTAGGCACTTTTTCACTAGTATCTAAGCATTTTAACTAAATATTTATACGTTTTAAATTGAATTAAAAAAAAAGTAGTAGAAAGCTTGATTTTACTTTACAAAGAAAAAGCCGCGGCGTGAGCTGCGGCTTTTTTGTTTGCCTAAAAGGCTTTGTGGGCTTTGTCAGCTTGGTGGTTTTTTTGACTCCGCGGCATATTGTAGCTGAGCAAGGTGGCTGTCCCCATCGTGAGAACTATACCTACCCCTACATAGATGGCAAACCCATGAAGAATAGACTGGCCGAAGAGCAGAGCACAAAGGAGTGCTACAATCATCGGTATTGCAAGATATCCAACAGACATGGCTTCCCTCCAATTCCTGTTCCAAAAATAAGTATATACCTCAATTCCAAAAAAAACACCCCACCGGGTGTTTTTTCTTTTTCCACTGAATTAACTTCTACTAAAGCTTTCAGAGTGAGTCATATGCAAGGCGGGCAAGGAAAATTTTGCGAGCCGTACCTTTTGTACGGTGAGTAAAATTTTACCGCAGTCCCAACACAGCAGATGGCTTGCTATGGAAGCTTTAGCGGGCGATGTATGGCATTAGGGCCATAAACCGCGCCCGCTTAATCGCTCGAGAAAAGTCACGTTGTGCCTTGGCTGAGAAGCCAGTTCGACGTCGACTGTTCATACGTGCGTGTGGGTTGATATTGTTTGCGAGACTAGTGATGTCTTTGTAATCAATATGCTCCAAAGCCGCCTTTTTGTGAAGATTATGTTGTTCCATGTTGGTATGTTAACTAATAAGTTTTCAAAATTTTAATTTTGCAGATTCCAGACGTCTCGATTTATTTTAGAGTCTGGGGTGCCCGAGATGCTAGGCGCACATCAATTTTGGAAGAAGCGGTAGGTTTCTACCGTGACTGACACAATTGATGTGCAACAACGCAGATTGGGTACATCCAGCCTCTAAAATGGGATGTCTTCGGGATTGATGTCTTCAGTTGGATACTCAGGTAGCACCGGTGCACTATTGTTATTACCCCCGGTACTCGTGGCATTACTGCCTGCGTTTCCTGCGTTACTGGTACTACTGCCTCCTGCGCCGCCACCTTTCGGACCAAATTCAAATTTATCGACGACAATTTCGGTACGATATTGTTTGACTCCGTCTTTTTCCCAGCTGTTGGTTTGTAAACGTCCTTCAACGTACACACCACTACCTTTTGTTAAATACTTAGAGATAACTTCGGCTTGTTTACCAAAGGCAGTAATATTGTGGTATTCAACTGCTTCTTGGCGCTTACCATCACGGTCATTGTATGAACGGTTGGTAGCAACTGAGAACGAGCATACTTGCATGCCGCTCGGAAGGGATTTCATTTCCGGGTCTCGGGTGAGATTTCCGTAAATCATGGCTTTGTTAAGGTACATATAGTTTTAGTTACAAATTACGAAATAAGGTACTACGCAATCTTCACATCGTCTCCACCTTCAACCACTTCATCGACGATACCTTCAGTATCTACCACTTCGGTGTCGGTAGCAACTTCAGCATCAAGATCAATGTTTCGTACTTTTGTGTCTACTAACGCTTCGTGGAAACGGAACGGATTAGCTTCTTCTACTTTCGTTAATCGAACGAGGAGGAATCGTAGGAGTTGCTTGTGCTCATCCACGTGTTCAGTGAGTTGATTAAGCGCTAATGGAGCAAGTTTGAAACGTGTCCATCCAAAGTATGCACTGTTGAACTTTCGGTACTTACCTTCAAGATATTTATCAATCTCGTAGGCTAGTTCGAAGCGTTCTGCGTCTTCGGTGTCAAAAATTTGACCACCGGCTTTAGTAATAAGGTCTTTGAGTGACTGAGTCACTGCCATCACTTCCCCTTCAGCTACCGTTGGAAGTATGTGGTAGGCGAGTTCGTATGAGGCAATTTCTTGCTCATCAGTACGAATTTCTGCCTCGATAGCTGGCATTGTTGTTTCTGACATTCTTATTTTTTATTATGTGAATTAGTCCGGGAACTGGCAAACCAGTGTTACCCCGCCCTAATCCCCACTCTAATAATGTTTGTACAGTACCACAATTAGTGCCCTCTTTCAAGCATGCGTGATATACTTAAGAGCAACTATGTCACGAGTTATTGTTCGTCGGAAAATTCATCCAAAATACCTCTATTTGGGGGCAATTGTGGTCTTACTGATTGGTACCGGGTATTTATCGTACTCTACCTGGTCACAAGCCAAGAAAATCGACATGCTGTTGGCGGAACGTAACTATTTCCTCTTGGAAAACGCTTCTAGCACCCAAAGTCGCCTCGAAGAACGAGAATTAGCGAGCAGTACGATCGCCGAACTCTCCAGCCGACTCTCCCTCACCGCGGAAGAACTAGATGACATCGAGGACGATTATCGAAAAGAAAAGAATAAAAACGATGAATTTGAAGATCAAATTAAGAAAATTTCTGGTACCGTTGGTGTGCTCGATAAACTCTCTAAAACCGACAAAGAGTTACTGCAAAAATATTCCAAAGTCTATTTCCTAAACGAACACTACATCCCGGAAAAAATTGTCCCGATTGAGAAAAAATATTTATATAACGAAGCTGTTTCCAAATCAATTCACGGCAAAGTCGAACCGTATCTTAATGAAATGATAGAAGCTGCGTTAGAAGATGGTATTAAAATTTGGGTCGTGTCAGCCTACCGATCGTTTAACGAACAAGCCAGTCTCAAAGGTGCCTACACCCAAACCTACGGTAGTGGCGCCAACACATTCTCCGCCGACCAGGGCTACTCCGAACACCAACTCGGTACGACGCTCGATTTTACTACCGAAGGGCTCGGTGGTGGACTGGATGGGTTCGAGGGCACTCCAGCCTATACCTGGATGTTGGAAAATGCTTCCAAGTATGGCTTTACCCTCTCCTACCCAAAAGGTAATGCCTACTATGTATTTGAACCGTGGCACTGGCGTTTTGTCGGTGAAGATTTAGCAAAGGATTTAGATAAAGCTGATGCCAGTTTTTATGATTGGGAGCAGCGGAAGATTGATGAGTATTTAATCAGCATCTTTGACTAATAAATTACCACAAAAATGAGCGGCCGCTTTGTAGCGCTTCGGCAAAATTCCCCTCACCTTACAGAAAGTAAGGCTCGGGAAATTTTCCTCGCGCGTCGCGCGGTCATCTCATTTTTGAGATAATTTAGATTAATTGAGCGAGCCTAGCTACTAAACTAATTTAAGAATTTTTAGTATCTCAAAAACTTTTTTGAAACAATTTTGTTTTATTGAGGATGCTTAGCTACTAAACTATTTTTTGGATATTTATATAAAAGAAAGGCCAGCGTTTGTTCGCTGGCCTTTATGATTCTAGGGAACCGTCGGCAATAAGCCTTAAGGCCACATCTTCCGCTACTTCTGCATAGGCCAAACAGTAGTCTTCGGGATCTTCTCCGTCACAACCTTCACACGTCCCTGGCTCACAACAGTCTTGCTCCCAGATTACATACTGACCTCCAATTCTCTCAACTCGCTTGACGAGATGTGGGCCGGCATGACCATACGGTCGTAAGCATTCGCACCACCATGATTCACCAGCTTCGGCAGTCAAGCTATCAATTCGAGCAATCAGAAAGTGGCCAGTTGACCAGTCACAGATTTCTGTCATTTCTCACTCCTATTCTTACGCTACTATACGTAGGCTTAGATTTTTACACAACTCAGTCCTTAACAAGCAGTAGAAACTGGCGCAATCTAGTGGATTGCGCCAGTGGTAACGAGACAAGCTGAGGCTCGAATCGGTATCTCAATTAACCGAGCGACCTCATCAAAAAACGGCTGTTCAGCAAGCGTGGTAAACGTGCACACTTGGGTCCTAAAAATTATGAGCGCTTGGTAGTACTGAGGAACGTTTAGCTTGGTGTAAAATTCTTGCAACGACACCTTATAGAAGTTTTCTGGGAAGAAATCTTTATACGGCCCACTCACTTCCAGTCGCAAACCAAAAAATAACCGCTCAATTTCATCAGTCTGCAAATCACTATCAAAGAACGGATTGGCATCAACAACAATAAGCATGATCGTGCTCCTATTGCAGGTCTCTCCTTACTATACAAAAATCTATAATTTATACAAACTACGGGCGTTTTGGAGTAGTTGTTCCCGGACCATTTCTTCATCTTCACCGCGTATCTGCGCGATTTTTTTATAGACTGCCTGCACCATCCACGGTTCACAGCGCTTCCCGCGGTGTGGTATCGGGGCTACATACGGACAGTCAGTTTCGGCGTGAATCAAATCAAGCGGTACCGCTTTTACTATATCTTCATAGACTTTGGCAAAGGTAATAACACCGGTAAATGATATAGTGCCGCCAATCTCAAAAAATGCTTTGGCTTCTTCGTAGGTGCCGGCATAAAAATGCACGTTAAATGGAACCTTGGCATACTGACTTAAAATTGCCTGAACATCCGCATAGACGCTGCGACCGGTAGGACTAGTCTCCCCAGGCTTGGGTCCGCGGGTATGAATCATAAGCGGCAAATTTAGTTCATTAGCCAACTTGATTTGCTCTATAAACGCTATCTCTTGCGTGATATAGGTATCTGTATTGGTATGATAATAATCAAACCCACACTCGCCTATCCCCACCACTTTTCCGTTACTCGTAGCAATTAAATTACGGTAAAAATCGGTATTAAATGTTTCTCCTTTTGAAACAAATGGTGCGCCTCCTAAACCAATTTCATCTTCATCATGCGCTTGCGGCACCGTCTGTATCGGATGTAGTCCCACCATAGCATAGAGATTTGGGTGTGCGAGCGCAAGCTCCACGGCCTTAGCACTAGTTGATTCCTTGGTACCAATATTTATCACCCCAACACTTTGCGCATCACACGTAGCAATGACCGCTTCAACATCCTCCGAAAAAGCAGAGAGATTAAGATGGGCGTGAGTATCAATATATTTACAATCCATATTGGAGAATAATACCACATGTATAACCTTCCATTCGAATGGAAGGTTTGATATTCTTTTTAAATGGTACGACTCAATAAAAATTTGCTTACTGAAATTCAGCTAAACGATTTGTTCTTACAATTTTCTAATCTTATTAACCCTGAGTCAGATAACATCTTACGTGAAATTTTGGGAAAAGAGGAACAGATAATGGTAGCAAAAAGACTTGCAACAATTATTTTAATTATTGAGGGAAAATCACTTTATTCGATATCACGACTATTAAAAATTAGTCCAACTACGGCAGACAAAATAAAATTTGGTGTAATCTCAGGAAGATATGAACATATTTTACAAAGATTAGGAAAATCGAAAAAAAATTATTTTGCTATTTTGGATACCATCGACTCAATTTTACATTTAGGTGGTCTATTGCCCCATTACGGAAACAGTTCAGAAGGATGGAAAATCGTAGAAAGATTAGTGCATAAATAATTTAACCTTCCATTCGAATGGAAGGTTAAATGGGTTTATGTTTGAGTTTATTTTTTGGGAGAAATTATTTGTATCAGCTCGGGAAATTCTGGCTGGAGAAAGTGGCCTCTGTCGGTAAAGTAATGAGTGATTGCCTGTGGGCATTTACTCGCGAGACGCTCGGTGTGATGTAATGGTACATATTCATCATCTGAACTATGCCACAGATGGATTTCTTCTATGGTAGCTATAAACCCCGACCACTGAGTAATATCAATGCCAAATTCCCCTACCCCTGGACAATCCAGATCATCAATCACTCCGGCAATTAAATGCAGTTGGGAAATTGTTATAGGTAATTTATTTTCACTTAAGTACCGCAAGAGAAAGCCTCCACCTAATGAATGACCCACTAGAATTACACCGTCACGTAAAAAAGGAATGACTTTTTCAAACCAAATAGCCCACGCTCTATAGTCGGCATTCATTGAGTTTGGCATTCGAGGCATGATACATTCATGAGTCTCGACTAAATTATCCTTAATGCCATCTCGCCATTTATTTTGTTCGGTTGCATACGGATTATAGGTGCAGCTCCGAAGAAAATTATAAAATTCCTCGGTGGTATCAAACGAGTCTCCACCATGAATAAAGACGATTGGGGTTTTTCCCATATTACGCTTCGAGTCGAGCAAATAAGTTATCGGGTTTTTTGTTGTCTCGTACAGCAGACAGAATAATCTCGCTCGTGGCGGGCATGTAGGGCGCAAGCAAATGGCCAATTGTGTGTACCGTTGTTACTAATTCCCGAATAATGGTTTTAGCTTTTTCGGGGTCAACCTTAACCAGCTTAAATGGCTCATCCGCAGTGATTCGTTCATCAAGCGTACCGATTTGTTTCCAAATGTATTCACTACCCTGTTGCAGTGAGTAGTTAACAAATGTATCAGTGTATCCAAGAATAGTTTCAGGAGGTGCAGTCACAATTACCGGCTCTGTTAAATGTGTTTCTGCCATCTTCATCACACGCGCCACTAAGTTCCCCAGCCCGTTTACCAAATCAGCGGTATACCATTCATCGAGGCGTTCCCAGGTAATATCAGTATCATCAAACGGATGCACGTGACGCAAAAGTAAATACCGCGTAGCGTCAGTGCCGTAGCGTGCAACAAGTTCATACGGCGAAATAACATTGCCGAGACTCTTACTCATTTTCTGCCCCCCACTATTAATAAAACCGTGATAACAAATGGTATCGGTGGTGGGCACATCAGCCGACATGAGCATCGCCTGGAAAATAATCGATTGGAATCGAACCTGATCTTTTCCCGCTAACTGCACCGTCTCACCCTCTACCCAGAATTTTTTAAAATTACCAGCTGCGTCTTCAGGCCAGCCGAGCGTACTGATGTAGTTGGTCAACGCGTCAAACCACACGTACATAACATGTTCATCATCCCCCGGTACATCAATTCCCCAATCCATTCGTTTTTTACTACGAGAAATACTCAAATCCTCAAGTCCAGCCGTTACAAACTGCAATGCCCAGGTGCGGTACGATTCAGACAGAGTCCGGGTGGGGTCGGATAAATATTCGGTCAGTTTAGTTTGATACTCTGAAAGTTTAAAGAAGTAATTTTCTTCTTCAATTTCAACCGGGTCTACATTCGGGTGATTGGGACACCGTCCATTCACTAAATCACTATCGCGAAGAAACATCTCATCCCCGACACAGTAGAGACCTTTGTACGTTTTTTTATAGATGTCACCTTTAGCTAAACATTTGTTCCAGATAGCTTGGGCGGCGGCTTTATGCGTTGCATCAGTAGTCCGGATAAAGTTATCATTCGAAATATTGAGCGCCCCCTTTAGCTCCGCAAACTTGGCAGCATAGGTATCAACATACTGTTGTCTAGAGATGCCCTCACTATCTGCTTTTTCAGCAATTTTTTGGCCGTGTTCGTCGGTACCGGTGGTAAAGAATACTTCGTGCCCCTGTAAGCGCCAGTGGCGCGCCAGTGTGTCGGCAACCACCAGTTCATACCCAAACCCAATATGCGGTTCAGCGTTTACATACGGCAAGGTGGTGGTGATATAGCGAGGTTTTTTGTCTGACATAGTTAAAATACTGTACCACAGCGTGGGAAATAAAAAAGCAGCCGATTCTTTTGAATCAGCTGCTTTATATATCCCTTTGCACTTTATTAAATTTAAACCTAATAATGTACTGAGCCAGCAAAGACTCTTTTGGTATATCTAAGTAGACTGGCGTTTCTCCAAAATAGGCCGCTCGAGCAATATCTTGCAAATGATCACTGGAAAGACCGCTTCCGGAATATTGGATAGCATCGTACGTCCCCATTGATAGTAAATGGCACTCCCGCTCGCGTTTTTGTTGTAGCTCCAGACTCACATGCAAGCGAGATTCAAACAACGTGGCCACATCAGTGGAGTATGCGATGTACCCGGAACGTTCAGCGGCGATTTTTAGAAATCGGACTTTTTCAATTGCCGTTTTGATATCATGGAGTTGTGCACTTATAGGAATGTGCGCCATGAATATCAATTTTTTAGATTCTTGATTGACCTTGCCCAGTAGCAACTGCATGCCACACCTCCTTTCTATCTATAAATTAGACTATACTTATTTTAAGTAGTTTACAAGTTCCGTAATAGCCATTCGTTCCTGCTCCCCCGTATCACGATTACGGACGGTGACCGTATCAAGTAATTCTGGATTTTCTCCGAGGGTGTCAAAATCAATCACGATACAGTATGGGGTACCAATTTCATCTTGGCGTCGGTAACGTTTTCCGACATTCCCATTGTCATCCCAGGTAACATTTCCAAACTCTTTTTTAAGGATAGAAAACACTCCCCGAGCTTTTTCTACCAACTCTGGTTTGTTACGAAGTAACGGTGAGACACAGGCTACATACGGCGCGAGGTGTTTTGGCAATTTAAGAAACGTTCGGCCATCCTCGCCCATTGCGTCTTCCGTATACGCTTCACATAATACTGCGGTTATTGCTCGACCCACCCCAAAACTTGGTTCAAGCACGTGCGGCACAAAGCGCGTCCCGTCTGATTCAATATATTCCATAGAAACCCCGCTCGCGTTCATGTGCGCTTGTAAGTCATGGTCGGTTCGGTACGCAAAACCAGCCAACTCATCAAAGCCTTTACCAGGAAAATTGTACTCAAAATCGATGGTGCGTTTACTGTAGTGAGCGAGGTCTCCTTCGGCTACCTCAAGCTCCTGGACGTTTTCTCTCGTAAGTCCAAGATGGTCAAACCAATTCCAAATAGCCAAGCGCCAGTTTTCAAATTGTTCTTTCCACTCTTCCTCTTTTACGAAGTATTCAATTTCCATCTGCTCAAACTCTCGCACGCGGAACAAAAATTCACGGGGAGCAATTTCATTTCGAAACGCCTTCCCTATCTGTCCAATTCCAAATGGCATCTTTGGCGCCATTGAGTCAACTACATTTTTAAAGTTCACAAAAATTCCTTGTGCTGTTTCCGGTCTCAAGTACACCAAACCTTCCGGTCCGGCAGTAGCGCCAATCCGAGTTTCAAACATCATGTTAAACGTTCGGGTTTTTGACAGTGGATTACCTTTGGGACTTTTAATTCCCTTTTCTGTTATTAGCGCATCAATGGCTTCGAGTGACATCCCTTCCGCATCGTACCCGTTATCTTTTAGAAAATGGTCAGCTCGGAAGCGTTCACCTGTCACGGTATCCTCAAGCATCGGATCAGCAAAACCAGCGCCAGTGTGACCACTGGCCTCCCAGACTTTGGCGTTCATTAATATTGACGCATCGAGTCCATACATATCTTCTCGTCCATCTACAAACATCTTCCACCACTCACGTTTGATGTTGTTATTAAGAGCAACCCCAAGCGGACCTAAATCCCAGGTACCCCGCAGTCCCCCATAAATATCCGAACCTTGAAACACAAACCCCCGACGCTTACACAGGGCGGTAATTTTTTCCATTTTATTTGTCGTACTGTCGGGGTTTGTCATAACGTAATTTAATGTTTGTAAGTTAAGTATTAGGGTCGAGTCACCTCACCGTTATTCTGTTCAAAACCAGATTCAATACCTAATTCTGAACTCGCGGGCGGCCCTTCGGCACGTATTACCTGGTTGGTAAATCGGTCAGTCGCTCTAAATCGTTGCGTACCGAGGACTGCAGGAGTTGTACCAATTTGGTTCTGACTTGGCAAGAGGGCGATTTGGAAAGTGGTGGTTTTCTTGGCTCCGGCTTTAATTTCCCCTACCGTCCAGGTTAGTTCTTTTGATATCGGGTTAAAAGCCAGCGTGCCGTCCCCACTACTGAGGTTCTCCCAACTGACGTACTGGGGCAAAGAAGTAGTAAGCACTCCACCGGTCACATCATTCCCTCCGGCACTGGTCGTCAATGTAACAGTATACGAAGTTTTGATATCAGGTGCGGGTGGAATTGGTCCCACATCAGTAAACCCAGGCACGCTACGGCCAATGGTTCGGGTTATCGCTACCGAGGAAGTAAATTTAACTTCTGTTTTGGCGGTACCCACTAATTGTTCAGTGGCACTCGTTTCGTTTACACGCCGAGCGTACGCATTTGCAGTCAGGGTGTATGATGGGGTTGATTTTTGATCACCGGGCCTTAGAGTGAAGATGAATTTTTTTGTGGCTCCTGGAGCGACTGCCCCTAACGTTTTATCTCCTGAGGGGTCAAAACGTATCACATCTTTCACCGAGTCATAGAACCCTTTGTTTACCTGCACATTTTCCCGTACCAAAATATTTCCTTTAACCGCCACTTCAACTGCCATATCGTAGAGGGTCTGATCCAATGTGTTTTGAACTGATACTTCAACCTGCGTGTCTTGGCCGGTTGGTAGTGTCACTACTTCAGTCGTTAAATTATTAACGCCAATCCCCACATCAATAAACGGTTGTTCAATCACAAAGTCAGCGATGGCATTTGCTAGAACCGATCCAATCATAAATTGATTATCTTGCTGGGCGGTTCCGGCTGAGAACTGAATTTGAAATTCTTCCGTTTGCTTACCAAGAATTCCCCCTTTAATCACAATGGTAGTGGAGGTTTCGGGGAGTAATTCTTTAATCAACCAAGCGCTCTCTCGAAAAACAGGAGTCGGTTCTGCACTGCTAAAATCAAAATTGGTTGGATAATTGGCGGTGACAAGTACGTCTTTTAATGGCGTCGACGCGTTTGATTGAATGGTCAATTTTACTTCAATATCCTGTCCCGCTGATACTTTTTTAATTGATTCAACGCGAATCACTACCGGCGAAGAACTGATTTTAAAAGTTAACGGATCACTCTCTTTGTAGAAAGTTCCGTTTGAATCAACCAAACGATATTCAATGGTGGCTTTAATTTGTCGCTCTTGGTTTTCTTCGCCAAACATGACGGCCTTGAGGGGAATATTAATTGCTTCACCAGCCTCTATCCGGTTGAGGGTAATACGTTCTTCATAGAGATCTTTGGCGGGCAAATCCGTTGATTTGGATCCGACTGGATAATTCACAATCAACACCGCAGATTCAATGGGGACTTTATTTTGGTTGGTGACCGATATCTGAATATCCATTACTTCCCCTCCCCCAATAGTTAAGGGGGCGTTAATGTTGATACTAATATTTTTGTTGGAAATTTGATTGTTTCCAAACAGCATGTAGAAACTTGAAAATAAAATCGCCGCTAAAAAAGTACCAAGCGCCAAGATAAGCATTATCGTTCTAAAGGTAAACCTAAATCTCTTTTTGGGTACCTTAACTTCATGCACGTCAACAGTTGGCTCATCAAGAACTTCTCCGCGTTGATCAGCAGGATAGATTTCGGGTTGCGGTAACGGTTTTTGTCCCGGCCACCGCGTTTGGGGAGTTTCAGCTACCTTTGATAAATTATGCCTGGGTGTGACCCCCGGTTGCGCTCCACGTTCGTATAAACGACGTCGAATTTCATCAATTTGAGCTTGATCTTTAAGCGGTGACATAATACTAATATCCACCAGTATATCACTTATCTTTATAAATGACTGGCCGTAGTTGCATTGCCGGTGATTGTTTTTAATCGTGGAAGCAATGGAAGCAACAACTCCGACGTAATTACCACTGGAAGTGGTTGTTCAAAGATAAAGTTAATATCCTCGGTATCGGCAATATACCCCAAGTGGTACAACATCCGGGCTTGTAACACCTCCTCAATCAGGGTTCGATTTTCTACATCAGGTTTTGTGAGATACGAAAGCCCCAGGCAAAATTCATCGTAGATGACTGGCTCTGGTTCTTCGGCACCGGCAAAACGTCGCAGAAATTTAAACATTCGCACGACACTTCCCCGCACCAATCGATTCGGTGCGCTCGCAAACAAGTTTCCTTCCGATTGCACACTCCCAATCCGCCACCCCGTCTTCCCTTTAATAAGTGACACGGTCACTATTCCAAAATCTTGCAAGGCAAACCGTTGACGACTCCTCTCCTCGCGCACACTGCGCGCCGACGCATAAATCATCCCCGCCGATTTGGTAAACAGGAGGTACGATTTATCAGCAGTATTGGAGTCAAAACTTCCGCAGATTAAACCTTCTGTTATATACGTCTGATACGACATTATATTTTTTCAAACGAAAGTGTAAACGTATGTTCACCTGCAGTTACCGTGGTACCAAACGCTACACCATATTCAACGGTGCTCGCACCGACAGTGTGTTGCAAAAGTTCTTTATGACACTCAACCGCAGCTTGCCCCGTTTCATCTGTTGCAATTATAAGAGCAATACGGTCACCGGGTTCAAGGCCTGCATCTTTGCGCATATCTTGGACCGCCCGCATTACTTCACGCACAGCACCTTCGGCAATGAGTTCTGGAGTTAGCTCGGTAATGAGGGTGATTTTTGAGGTGGCCTCAGCCCCACTCTCTACCCCATCCAAACTTACTTGTTTAACATTGAGTTCATCTTTGATGAGATTAAGCAACTCTGTATCAGGCAGCATGTCTGTTCGAATAAACAACTCAGACAATGGTTGGCGAACTTTGATATTGGCTTTAGTGCGGGCTTCAAGACCAGCCGTCACAAACATACGCACCTCTTTCATTTTCTCAATAAGATCGAGACTTACTTCCCCACCTTGTGGCCACGCAGTTAGGTGTACACTTTCCGCTTCTCCCTCATCTTTAACTGCACGATATAAATACTCGGCATAAAACGGCATAGCGGGAGCCATGACTTTTGCAAGTTCACGCAAGATATAACGAAGTGTTCCAATAGCCAAAGCTTTGTCAGCTTCATCATCGGCCTTTAAGCGTTCTCGACTTCTGCGTAGATACCAAACCGATACATCATCAATATAATCAGCAATTGGTCGGTTGGCTTTATCAAGTTCATAGGATTTGTATCCGGCAGTGGCTTCAGAAATGATTTGATTAAGTCGGGTAACAATCCAACGATCAAGTATGTTGTCGGAGCTTGGATTAGCTTTAGTACCATCGGCAAACATCTCGTACATAGCGAGCACGTTATGCAACCGGCCGATATTTTTTCGCTGTAACTCAAGCGCTTCTTTTTCTGAGAAGTTTAAATCTTCCCCTTTCATCAATGGTGAGGTGAGCATGTAATACCGGATAGCATCAGCTCCTACACGATCAACTAACTCCATCGGGTCAGGATAGTTCTTGAGAGATTTAGACATCTTTTTTCCATCTTCGGCGAGCACTAACCCGTTTACAATCACATTCTCAAACGGTGATTTACCAAATAAAGCTGTGCCTAACACAATCAGTGAATAGAACCACCCGCGCGTTTGATCAAGACCTTCAGCAATAAACTGCGCCGGGAATTTTGTTCCTTCAAAGTCAGCTCGTCCTTCCCCAAGGAAATGATGCTGCGCATACGGCATTGATCCACTCTCAAACCAGCAGTCAAATACATCGGGCACGCGCACAAGCTTAGTACCATCAGTATCAACCAGTTCAATCTCATCAATGTATGGCCGGTGGTAATCAAGTGCGTAATTATCATTATGCGGTACGGGGGTAAACGGTAACGGACGGACTTCCGCATTACCAAAGTACCCTTCCTTTTTAAGTTCAATGACACGGGTATGATCTGCGCCTTGCGCGACGCACCGCAACGCAAACGTTGAACTGGCGTGCGCCACTACTAAGACAGTTTCATTTTGATGACTCGCATTAAAGTCATACAAGAATGCTCCCGCCCGTTTAATAAGGTCGTAGCGGTTTTCTACCCCGGGAATTACTTTGGTGAACTTTTCTTCTTCACTCGCGTAGTTGGCGTTGTACTCTGCCCAGGTTTTTCCTTCAAAGGCGTTACCAGTTTGTAATTCGGTAATGCGAGTATCTACCGTCACCGCTGATTCTGGTAACCCAAGCAAGGCTGCCACAGCGAGCGCCGTCTCACGCGTGCGCTGCATCCCTGAGTGCACAATGCGAGTAATGCCTGCGTCTTTTAATTGCTCGGCGGCCACTTTACATTGCTCGCGACCGGTATCAGTTAACGGATTTTCTTCATCCGGAATCGCATCAATTACGGCATCGCCCAGATTACTGTGCGCTTGCGCATGACGCATCACATAGAAGGTGTTGCCGGTTTGCGGAATATACTGCTGCAACTCAGCGAGTGAACCAAAAACTTTGTACTCACCAGTTTTAGGATTTTTCCAAATTGGCAAGGGTGCTCCCCAATACCGCTGTCGCGACACCGCCCAATCTCTCGCTCCTTCCAGCCACTTTCCAAAACGATTAGTGCCCACATGCTCTGGCACCCAGTGTACTTGAGCATTATTAGCCACAAGCGCATCTTTAATTGCCGGCACATTCACAAACCACGAGGTGGTCGCGTAGTTAAGTAACGGTGTATCACAGCGCCAACAGTGCGGGTAGCTGTGAGTGATGTTTTCTTTTTTGAAAATTTTGCCGGCGGTTTGCAAAGACTTTAATATTTCAATATCAGTATCTTTGTGATCAATCCCCGAAGCATCGTCATCTTTTGGTTTTACCAACCGTCCGGCAAATTCTGTTACCAACGGCATAAAGTGCCCAGCTGTATCAACGTGGTGCATGATAGGAACGTTGTTGGCTTTGGCCAACTGCATATCATCATCTCCATACGCTGGCGCGATATGCACTGCCCCTGTGCCTTCAGTCCCTACTTCGACATAGTCCGCGTGCCAAATTTTCCAGGCATTGGTTTTGTCAAAATCTTGGTTTTGTAAAAAACTAAACGGTGACTGATAGGAACGTCCGACCAATGTCGATCCTTTTATTTCTTCCTCTATCGTATAGGATACATCTCCCAATTGTGACAAGCGCTCTTTAGCGAGAATAAAAAACTCTGCTCCGGTTTCTGTGGTTACTTTTACTTTTACATACTCAATATCACTGTGAACAGCCGCCGCCATATTCCCCGGCAACGTCCACGGAGTCGTTGTCCAGACCAACAGTGACGTATTAGTCACCATGCCCGCTTCATCAAGTAACGGCAACTTTACCGTAACCGCAATATCTTTAATATCTTTGTAGCCTTGATTCACTTCAAAGTTACTTAGGGTAGTCCCACAGCGTGGACAGAGATGCATGGTTTTAAAGCCTTCAAACACTAATCCTTTTTTATGGAGTTCAGAAAAAACCCACCATACACTCTCCGTGTAGGTACTGTCCATGGTTTTGTAATCGTCCTCCATGTCGGCCCACCGTCCCATGCGCGGAATGGCCATTTTCCAGTAGTCAGCATATTCCATCACCGCACCACGAGCCGCTTCGTTAAAATTCTTAACACCGTACTCTTCAATATCCCGTTTGGTAGCCAGTCCGAGTTTCTTTTCAATTAAATTCTCTAGTGGTAGTCCATGACAATCCCAGCCCCACTTTCGGTCTACCTGCATACCATTCATGGTCCAAAATCGGGGCACTGCATCTTTGATGGTACTAGCTAAAATATGTCCGTAGTGAGGAGTTCCCGTTGCAAACGGCGGACCATCATAAAAAGTATAGCTTCCTTTGGCCGTATCCCCTGCTGGCGTAGCCAGACTTTTATTAAAAATATCGTGCTCAAGCCAAAATGCTTGTATCAATTCTTCACGAGTTGCTACGTCACTTTTTTCGGTCTCAGGCACAACGGCTACTGAGTCATTTTCCCGACCATGTTGTTTATTCATATAAATACTAGGTTACGTATGTGTATCAGACATACTAATAAAACTGATGTATCAGACCAGCTTTTTTATAGTATCACGAAATTGGAGCTTGCCTAGGTATCTCGTTACAAACGATTGGGTGCTTTAATCGCCAAAATAAAAAGTCCGTTTTTAAGGGTAACCGCCACTGCTTGGGCTACCTGACATTTGTAGGCGGCGTAGGTATCACTGGGGTCAGCAATTTTTTCGTGGGCGTAAAACGTATTAAAGGCAGCCGCTAGTTCAGTTAAATACCCCACTACTTTATGCGGTGCTCGTTCATCAAGTGCCTGCATGACTATTTCCTCAAACCGGTACAAAGTTTTTTCTACCAGGTACGTATCATCGGGCACCTGTTTACGTGACGGCTCAATTCCCGCTAAGCGAGCTCGATCAAGGACACTACAAATTCGAGCGTGTGTGTATTGTAAGTACGGACCGGAATCTCCTTCAAAACTAAGCGCTCGCTCTTTATCAAAAATTGAATCCTGTAAAATATTGCCCCGCAACGTCGCGTACTTAATCGCGGCTATAGCAATATCATGCGCCAAGTCCCCACTTGGGGTTACCACGCCCGAGGCGACCATTTTTTCTTTAGCAGAGTGTGCGACATCTTCAATAAAATCAAGCGCCGAAATAACATCTCCCGTACGTGACGACATTTTACCGGTAGCCAACCGCACCATCCCGTGACCGATATGTTCGGTTTTGGCGGCCAACTCAGGATACACAAAACCCATAGCGGTTTTGAGCACTTTAAAATATTCATTAATTTCTTTCGCGGTTGAGATTACTGAGTGGTCATACGCACCAAGACGCTCTTCTTTTAGTTTTGCAAGTGCTAGTTCTTTGGCTTCGTACGTTGGAAGTCCCTGATTGTTTAAAAATACCCGAGTGTGCAATCCGTATTTTTCACCTTCAAATATGTACGCCCCGTCACTTTGAGGAAACACTTCCGGGTGAGCCAGGACAATTGCCTTTCCTTCACCCGCTGCTTCGCTTTCAAAAAAGTATTCTGAGAATTGCGTGTCTACGAGTTTGTATATTGATTCAAAGTACTCAAGTGACACCGTGCGTCCCGCATCATACAGTGCCGTGACGGAATCATCACTACGTTCGTAGATTATTTTATTTAAGGCAATAATTTCTGCTTTAGCGGTCTCGTCATTTTTGTAGGCGGTAGCTCCAACTGCATAGGCTTTGCCTAGATCTTTGGCAGTAAAAGCACTGGTAGCAGTGAGTCCGCTTTTTTGCATCCCCCAGATGGCATGCGCAACGTGTAACCCAACATCCCCCTGGTAACATACACGCTTAACATCTGCTCCGGCCATCATAAATAAACGCGCAATACTTTCCCCGACCGCGTTGGTAAATAAGTGTCCGATATGAAATTCTTTAAACGGGTTAGCGTCTGTATATTCAACAATTACTTTTTTACCTTCCCATGAATCGTTTCGTCCCCAACTCTCTCCCGCACTAATAATGCGGTTGGTTTCGGCAACAAAAAAATCTCGACTTAAAAAGAAATTTATAAATCCGGGACCCGCAATTTCAATCCGATCTATATATTCAATTTGATTAGACAGTTCCGTAACAATTTGTTCGGCTATTACTCGTGGCGCCTGTCCCACTTCTTTACTGACAACCATAGCTACATTACAAGCAAAATCCCCATGATTAAATTCATGTGGGTGTTCAATAGAAAAATCTGCCTCGGGCAAACCGAGAGTTTCTAACGCTTCAGCAACGGCGGCTCGGATGACAGAGTCCATAGATATTGAGACTATAGCAAAAATTCTAATTAATCAACTTTTTTCTCTAAGGTACTCGGCGGTATCGACGTATCGATGGTAAATTCTTTTTGACCCAATACTTGTCCGCGCGCAGTCTCGACACTACATCGCCATACACCATTGCGCGCTGAGGAAAGTGCTGTCCAACCTCGGTAGCCGTTTACTGCCTTCCCCGTTACGGCATATGATTTTCGATAATGCTCTACCCAGTTTCCTTCAGCGTCACGATACTCCCAGACATGGAAAACCTCGGTATCAATTTTTGCGGGTGCAAACACTCTCGTAAAACAAGCCACCGTGCCTGATTCGGATGGATGAAATACCATACTCATTTTTTTATCATAGCGATACCATTCTACCGGCTCATAGGTAAGCTCGTAGGTTGAATCGTTTAATCGTGTGACTTCGTGCACAATATGTATTTCTTGTAGTGAGAGCGGGATCGGTGGAATCACATTCGTAAAGTACAACGTATTTAACCCCACGAATAATCCAAACACCATATAGACAATGGTCTTGGTTTGCATCGACATATAATTCGGAATAATTTTTGTCAGAAGCTGTACTAGCGCATACACAATAACGAGTGCGAGCAATCCACTAGCGACAAATATTTCCGGGCCCATCCGTCCGAGAAACACCGGCACCACCATCACGAGGTACGAGAACAACCCCACAAAATAAGACAAGATGTTAAACACCAATTGCTGTCCACGATTACGCATCGTCTCGTTCCCATAAATAGCGGCAATAAATAAAAGTAAAAACGGCCACGATGCCCAGAGCGCTCCACTGCGACTATAAAAAATGAGCATCCCCGAGAATAATCCTCCGAAGGAATACTGCATTAACATCGGAGCTACTTTTCGAAAAAAGGCCGAGGGTCGTTCGCCAAATTTTTGAGCAATACTTCCGTACAATAATACAATCGAAATCGAGGCTAACACCACATAAAAAAACAGGAGTGCATTATCAAACGTATCATCAATCCGATTGAGTAACAGATAATCAGTGATGAATCCTAAAATAAAAGCCACGGTAAGCCAGTGATGTTTTACCTGCTGAAACATTTCCCGAAAGGTCATACAGTAAGTATAACTCATCAGGTACGCTGCCGGGAAAATAATCTAAAATAAAAAAAACGCCCCAACCGAAGTTGGGGCGCTAAGTTGTGGAACGAGGGACAGTGAAGCGAGGGCATAGGGGTTCCGTCCTAGCCTTCACAAACATTATAGCATCTTTTCCCAAATTGCCAAGCCTTTTTGCTCCTCCTGCTGACTATACAAAAAACAGCCATTTTTGGCTGTTTTTTAAACATACGTATTGGGACTAATACTATAAATCTATTATTTGAACTAAAAATTCGTTTTAAAATTGATGCAGTTCCAACCACAATAATGCTCGAGAACTCGAGTATGTGTCTAAAATAGATACAGTCCTAGGCGCGCAAATAAAATAAGATGAGCCGTATTTTTATACGGTGAATTTTATTTTATGCAGTGCAACAACGGAATGTGCTATTTTTGGCCCACACTAGACGAACTTCTCGGGGACTGGGTGTGCCTCGCACAAAGCCTGCACCTCATTTTGCAACTCATTAATCTTCACCAAATCATCTTTAGCTTTCATGGTGGTGATCATAATTTCAGCGAGCTTGGTGGCTTCCCCTTCCTTCATGCCACGTGTGGTCATGGCTGGCGTGCCGAAGCGAATTCCTGAGGGATCCATAGCAGTACGAGTTTCATCCGCAATCATGTTTTTGTTAAGCGTAATCCCAACCTTATCCAAAACTGTCTCCGCTTCTTGTCCGGTTATACCAAGACTGCCAAACACGTCCGCCAGTAACATGTGGTTATCAGTTCCTCCACAAAGCAATCGTACGTTGTGCGCTTTAAAGACCGCTTCCATCGCTTTCGCATTTTTTAGAATTTGGGCTGCGTACACTTTAAACTGTGGAGTGAGTGCCTCACCAAAAGCTACACCTTTGGCCGCAATAATGTGCATGTGTGGCCCGCCTTGCATGCCAGGGAATACTGCTTTGTTAATTTTCTTTGCAATCTCTTCACTCTCGCGCACCACAATCATTCCCCCTCGTGGACCACGAAGGGACTTGTGGGTGGTCATGGTCATCACATCAAAACCATATTCAAACGGGTTTTTTGCCACCCCACCAGCAATCAGTCCTGTAATATGCGCTACGTCGGCTACCGCATACGCCCCTACTTCCTTAGCAATATCAACAAATTTTTGATAATCAAGCTCACGACAATACGCTGAGAATCCAGCTAAGATAATTTTTGGCTTGTGTTCAAGGGCCGTTTGCCTAAGAGCTTCGTAATCAATTTCTCCCGTATCAACATCCTTCATTTTGTAGCGGACAAAGTTAAATACTTTGTTAATTGCTGTCGTTGGGTGACCGTGGGTAAGGTGTCCACCGTGACTCAGGTCCATGCCTAATACGGTGTCTCCTGGTTCCATCAATGCAAAGTACATCGCCACGTTGGCGGCCGCTCCTCCTAACGGCTGCACGTTTGCATAGTTTGCTTTAAATAACTTTTTTGCGCGTTCAATCGTGATACTCTCCATCATGTCGGTGTACTGTTGCCCACCGTAGTACCGCTTGCCAGGATACCCTTCGGAATATTTATTCGTGAATACTGAACCATTAGCTTCCAAGACCGCCCGCGAAACATAGTTCTCACTAGGAATTAATTCGATACCCCGGGCTTCACGAGCCTCTTCCCCAATCAACGTCGCGTACAATTCTGGATCCTGCGCTTTAATGAAATCGTAATTTTGCATAGTTAAAACTTAAAATTTATATAATCTTCAGAAATTGTACGGGAGCTTAAATCATAGGCAAAAAATATTTAGTACAGTATATCACCCCATCAAAAAATTGCCCGGGTTCAAACCCGGGCAATTTTGTTCTCCATCTTTTACTCCTTAATTCAGTTATACCGTTGCGTGAGGCGCTGGAATATTGGCCTTTACCGCAGTGTACACTTCTTCGTGAATTTCTTCCCGGAGACGTAAGGCCCCATCAGTCACACAGGGCACCGTTACCCATTGGTTGTGCGTATTTGCTAAATAACTCGCACACTTGGAAACCTTTGCCTGGTGGAGTTTATCTTTTTCTTTCGGATCAACCACAGTCACACCAATGTCTTCAATGTACTCTAGTAACTTTTGACTATCCTGTGGTGGAATATCCAAATAAATCGTCATATCAGGTCGTGGCAATCCTAAAATATCATATTCCAAATGTTCCACCCACGAAAAGAATTCTTCACGAGCATCGGCATCATGCACTTTTGCACCCTGGTGCATCATGTTGGAACTCACGTACCGGTCAAAAATAATGATGCGTCCTTCTTCCATCCATTCTTCAATTTGTTTTTTTGATTCAAATCGATCAATCGCATAGACCATCGCCACAATCCGCGGATCAAGCTCAGCAAACTTATCTTCTTCTCCATCTAAACATTCTCGAATAAAGTGCCCAATGGAGTTTTGACTGTACCGTGGAAAATCAATTTTTCCGACTTGGTACCCTTCTGCAATTAATCGATTCATTAACATGTCCGCCTGGGTCGCTTTCCCCACGTTCGCTCCGCCGTCAATCACAATTAATTTTGCCGTACTCATATTAAAAATGTTATGTAGCTAGTATACACCGGTACTTCCAAATGCCCCATTTCCCCTCTCTGTACTATCAAGCTCAGAAACCTCTATAAACTCTGGGTGTTCAACTTTTTGAATTATCATTTGGGCAATTTTTTGGCCAGCTTCAAAGATATAGTCAGCATCTGAAGTATTGCCAGGCGTGACACCACTACCAGAGAATGAG
>JAZKIJ010000029.1:4624-12484 GCA_040384905.1 Patescibacteria group bacterium | reverse complement strand
CTCCCCCCGATATCCCGCATCAACAACTCCCCCCAAAACCTTTAACCCCCCTTTATTTGATAAACCACTTTTATCCCAAATTAAGCCTACGTATCCTTCCGGAATGGCCATAGAGAGACCAGTTGGTATCAGTACTCGTGTTCCCGCTCTTATTTCTACAGACTCTAAAGTAAAAAGGTCCATCCCGGCATCACTTGTATGAGCAAAGCTAGGCATGATAGCGGTGGGGGCTAGTTTTTTTATGCGTATCTGCATATTACAAAATAGTATACCAGGTTCCCAAAGTTACACTTTATATACAAATACAGTATTATTAGGTCCTATGATGAAACCATATAACGAGCGCACACCGGACCTCCAATACAAGCAACTTTTACAAACTATTTTAGATAAAGGGATTCGTTCACAAAGCCAAGCTGGTACCAGTGCCGAAAATCCTGACGGAACTGACTGCATTACGCTATTCGGAGCTAATCCAATGCGTTTTGATTTAAGCAATGGTTTTCCGATGATTACTGAACGAAGTGTAAAGGGATTTTGGAAACAGGCGGTGGGTGAAATTATTGGTTTCGCTAATGGTGCTCGAACACAAGCAGAACTCGAGGAATACGGATGCAAGTTTTGGGCAGCCTGGGTCACTAAAGAAAAGTGTGCCAAGCGTGGACTCGAAGAAGGCGACCTGGGGCCGGGTTCATATGGTGCTGCCTTTCACAACTTCCCTACCGCCGAAGGCGAATCATACGATCAATTCAAGCACATCATCCAGCAAATTAAAGAACGTCCGCATTTAAAGACACATTTTATTTCTCCCTGGGTGCCGCAGTACACTGCGCGGATTGAAGGTCGTCAGCAGAAAGTAGTGGTGTGTCCCTGCCACGGCTGGCTCCATATCCGTATCTTAAACGGAAAATTAAATTTGCATATGTTCCAACGGTCAGGTGACGTACCAATTGGAGTACCGTCTAACATGATTCAGTATGCCGCCCTCACCATGATGCTGGCACAAGTAACCGGATACGAAGTTGGTGAGTACATCCACACTATTTCCGATGCGCACATTTATGTAGACCAAATTCCAAAGGTAGAGGAATTCCTTAAGCGCGAAACCTTCCCGTTCCCTACAGTTACACTCGATAATCCAACCACCACCTTTACCGAATTCCGTAACACTGACTTCACCCTCGGAGAGGATTATCATGCCGGTGAGGCGATGAAGGATATTCCAGTGGCTATATAAAGTATGTCTTTTACTCCTGACGCTGGCCTCGACCACAAGGAAGCTCGAACTGAGGAGCAAAAAAAGTTAATGGCCCAAATTGAAGCCGATGGAGTCTGTCCGTTTTGTGAGGCACATTTTAGACAGTACCACCCGAAACCAATTCTTAAAGAAACTGAATCTTGGTTTTTAACGGAAAACATGAGCCCCTATGAAGGGACAACTCAACACTATATTTTTGTGTATAAACCAGCGCACATTACCGTTCCGTCAGACCTCACTCCTGAGAGTCGCATCGAACTATTTGATTTAGTGGACTGGGTCATTAACGAATATAAAATCCCCGGTGGCGGTTTCTTTATGCGGTTTGGTGAAGGAGGCTACAACGGCAGTAGTGTCGAACACCTCCACGCACAATTAATAACTGGTGTACGAAAAGCAGAAGACACCGAAGGTCTGAAGGTAAAGTTGAGTTATAAGAAAGTTGTGTAAAAATAAAATATTGGCCGCTTCATATTGAAGCGGCCAATGTATTTTCATTCAGTCACAAGCGGACCGAGGTTTGCCCCTACAGTACCAATCCAACCGCCAAAGTTTTTGTAGGCGATGTCTTTTGCCCACTGCGGCATCCGAGCAAATTCTCCTCGATATTCAACGGTATTGTCCATACCGCCACCAATCAACCATTTATCAGGACCCTGCGGGCAAGTCATCCGCACAATGGTCATGGCCCCATTGTAAGGATTGTGCTCGCACCAAGCTTCAAAACGAAAGTGCTCGAGATAATCATCGACTGCGACCCTGAAGAAACGATCAGCAATACGAGTACCCATCACTTCCACATCAGCTGGCATGATAGGAATACTGCTCTTGCACAACATTTTGCGACCCGTTGATGGATCGACGACACCGGCCGACACACCCCACAAAGTAGCACCTGCACTTTGTAGGCCAGTATTTTTCATAATAACTTGACGACGGTCGTACAAATTTTCTCCGATGATAACAGTGACAATGTTGTGAATGCCTTCGTATAACACCACTTCAGTGTCAGACATCGGCTTAGATTTAGGCAGTGCAGACATTACTATTCCTCCAAGTTGAGCTTCCATTTGTAGAGTACCGTAAGCTTGTTTTTTACGCAAATTGTTGTATTGTAGCGGCAGATTGAAACTGGGTAGTATTGCCCAAAGCAAGGAGAAATGACTTGTCTATAGACTCCCCAAGCGGTGATACAACGACCCTGATGATTCATGAAGGATTCGACTGGCCGACCATTCCCGGCCTGACACTCGAATATGTCATTGCCCTGGGACGCACCAATACGCCCGGCGCATTCTACGATATGCTACATGTTGGAATGAACACCAAGGAACGGTGTGTCTTTTGCAACCCCGCCCTTCTCAAAGGAGAAATCATCTTCGACAACGCCAGCTGTTTTGCATTCATTCCCCCAGGAGAATTCAACCGTCACCAAGGCGCGTTGGCGAAAAAGTTTGTGATTGTACTCAAGCGTCACACTGCAAATCCTGTTCTGACTGACGCTGAGGTCCTTGGCATGAACCGCTGTCGCAAGCACCTGCAGAAAAAATTTGGTTGCTTTGCGGAAGGTACCGGTGGCGCAAACTACACACGCTGGGGCTCGGCAATCTTTAATGCCGGCACCGTCATCAGTCACTTGCATGAGAACGTCGATGAGCCAAATGGTCTCGACGAAATCAGGCCGGCTGTGTACAAAAATCTGGATGGCTGGAAGAAAGACTACAGACGGCTTCTCGGGTACTTGAAAGCTTACGAACCAGATATGACTCGCGAACAGTATATCCGTTCGCACGCCCTGCATCATGATGAGCAGTTTTAAAAAATCAGACCGAGGCGGAACATTCCGCCTCGGTCCTTATTTTTATAATCCAACTTGTATCAGCTCCACCCCTTCCCCCTTTAAAAACTCATCTCCTTCTAACACCGCGTACCCCTTGAGGAAATAAATTTTTTTAACACCAGCTTTCGCTATCAAACGAGCACAGTACGGGCACGGAAAATCCGTTAAAAATAATTCCGCGCCTTGGGGTGAAATGCCTTTGCGAGCCGCCTCGGCAATTACCCCGACCTCTGCATGGGCAGAAGTAGCGTAGTTAATGTTGATACCTTTTTTAAATAAGGCCCGAGCATCGCCAAATACATTAGGAAGCTGTTCAAACGGCATGTGGTCGTTATGGGCAAGCGCTATCACTTCCCCATTTTTGACTAAGGCCGCACCGACACTCCGCCACCAATCCGCACTTTTTGTCGCCTCTTCAAGCACTTGATGAAAAACAGTTGTTACAAACTCTGGCAAATCACTTGCTTGCACATCTGGTTCTTTTGTTTCTCCCAAGTTTTCGCGATTCCACCGCAAGAAAACATTTTCAAACTGTATGGTTCGACCAGCTAAATATTTTTCTGCCAAGAACGTACTGATATCTTCCTTTGGCATCAAAATTTCGACGTCGCCGTTTTCTACTTCGGCTACTGTTTCGTCAGTTAAAATTACTACGGGGATATTAGTGTACTGTTCGAGCGCCTGTTTAATATCAGTCGCCGATAATGCATGCAAACTATTCTTTCGCACCAAGTAATCAAATTCATCATGGGGTGAGAGAAATTGTAAATCAACCAAAAACAATTTTGTCACTCCCTTCGCCTCGCACGTTCGGACAAAATCTAAGTACCCGCGATGAACTACCGGAATGTGACAAATTGCAATCATACTAACCGTGCGCGAGACCTTCTTCTTTTCCAATTTGAATCATACGCAGTTTGGCGCTCGTACTCGTGGTCGCTTGTGGTTCAAGCACTATTATTTCACCACAATATTGCGCTTTTTCATCCACCTCATTATCAGCATGTTTGGTTGATTCAGAAACAATAAGTACGTCAGGCTTGATAAGTTTAATTAAATGATTGCTCGGATCATCTACATTTTTAATCGTCACTACATCAACATGCCGAACGTGCGATAAAATTAGTACTCGTTCCGAGTCTGGTACTACCGGACGATCAGGACCTTTTCGCTTTTTTACCCGAGCATCACTGTCTACCCCCACAATCAAGACGTCCCCGAGCTCTTTTGCTTTCTCTAAATACTGCGCGTGGCCAATATGAAATAAATCAAAGGTACCTGAGGTAAGAACAATTTTTAATCCCAGTTGTTTCCAAAGCTTTACTGAAGTTTCAAGCTTGTCGTGGTCAGGAATATACCGGTGGTCAAAACTGGTCTTGTCTCCAAAAATGCCTGCATTTATTGCCATATTGATTTTTTATTTCTCGTAGTATACTGCAGTCTAATATGACTCACAATACATCCGTTATTATCGTTGCTGGAATGGGTCGCCATACACGAGCCATTGGCAAAGGAAATGACCTCCTCTGGCACGTCCCTGCCGATTTGCGACGCTTTAAAGCTCTGACCCTGGGCCACCCTATCATCATGGGCCGAAAAACCTTTGAATCTATTATTGCTATTTTAGGCAAACCATTACCCGGGAGAACCAATATCATTGTGACGCGTGACGCAAGCTACTCCTACCCAGGAGCTACCACGACCACCTCACTTGAGGAAGCATTTACCGTAGCCGCCAAAGAAAACCCGAGTGAAATTCATATTGGTGGAGGGGCGCAGATGTACGAACAAGCGCTTCCCTATGTCGATAAAATTTACCTAACACTCTATAACGATGATGCTGAGGGTGACACAACCTTCCCCGAGTTCGAAAGTGATTTTACAATTGCTACCGAACACCCCATTCAAGAACACGCAGGACTATCGTTTCAGTGGGTAGACTACGTTCGAAAATAAAAAGAAAGAAGCGTCCCAGCACGGGGCGCTTCTTTTAATTCAATGAGTTTCAGTGTGCTGAAGATATTCTTTCACCACGACGATGATATCCTCGACCTCGTTATACCGGGTCAATGTTTTATCCATACACTCAATGTACCCCGTGAGCATCCGCGTTACCTTTCGGCCAGTCTTGGCAAAAAATAACACAGGTCCACCCGCGTGATGTCGAATCATAATCTCCATACCCAACCCAATGGAGGCGTAATCAACAATAAAAACACACAATGTGGCGCTGGTAGTACATTTTCTATCATGAAGATAGACATCCTGCGCCGTACCATTTTCAAGCCCCACAAAATCAAGAACTGTTACCTCCGGCAACTTTCGCAATGCTGCCTTGAGCTCGTTTTGGAAATCCACTCGAAACGAATCAGGTGCGTCGGTTAGTGCCTGTCCCACGTACATCGTTACTTCTGTCATCATATATCCCTCTTGTTCCAGTCCGGATGCACTATAGCAAAGTATTAAAAAATAACAAAAGTCCCCTGTTGAGGGACTTAGTTGGGTGCCGGTTGCTATTGATGCAACCGGCGTTAGGTTTGATTCATTTAGTGGAGCCATCCTTTTTCTTTTGCGGCCCAGGCTGCCTCCATGACCAGGTGGGCTTTTACAGGATTGGTGTCATGGGTACTTTTAAGCACATGGTGCAACATTTCATTTGAGAACACCCACTGGGCGGCACTGGCGTCCGAGCCATTACTACGCAGTGTCGGCAAGCGTGCCGTATTCGTCCGAAACAACACCACATGCACCATTTTGCAGTAACCACTACGAGCATGCTCGTTAATGGCCGAGCCGGCGTAGAAAGCGCTATCCCAATCAATGATGGGAATGGCATGGCGGTGTGGGCGTTGTAACGAAGGAATCTCTTCACGCAGTACGTGACGGCCGGCAGCAAACAAAGAACGTTTGTGACCAATGGGACCCTGCGGTGGAATCCAAACACGACCAGTAGGGTCACGCATGGGTTTGATAACCGCAAAGCCACTGTCTTGACTGACTACGCCCACCATAACGGTGTTACGAATTCCTTGAACGAACATACTCCGCGGTAGTGGTCGGTCGGGATTCCCAATCATAGGTGCCAGCATAGCTTTCATCTCTGTCCCCTCTCCATGATGAACTTCTTCCGCTTAGTACGTTATAGCACACTATTCTCTATGCCCGCGAAAAGGGACTGTATAAAAAAAGCGGCACCCGAAGTTACTCGGATGCCGTGTTGTTGTTAGCCCGCTTTCATCACGAGATGATAGTCAGCGACTGGAAGTTGCCGTTGTTCATGAAGCTTACGCGCTTCACTGGAAACAAAGTGTATCGCCCGCAGTTGCGCGCGGGTAAATAAATGCTCATCTTCAACAGCAAACAGATGTTGCTTCCAGGCAACATCATCAACTTTAAACACGTCAGAAGAAGGAAACCACACAACGAAGTGGGTTCGGTTTGGGCCGAGGTTGCGAGGTTTAAAGACCTCAAAATCTTTTTCAGTTACCTCTTTATCCAGGTACCGCATGACCCGCATCGCTGCTTTGGCAATCGTTTCCACATGCCCTTTGTGAGCAATGGTTCTTCCCGCTCTGGTCACAAAATGATTCCTGTCAACGATGTATTGGGATCCATCGTGTGCTTGAATCATAACTGCGACACTATCTTTCCGTAACGTTCGGTTGATATAGTCTACTACTGCGTCCATCATTCTCTGTCCCTTTCTCTATTTTGTGCGCTTGATACGCACATTTTGTACGGTCTGTTCCCTTTGACGCAGCAACTCCCTCTTTCTTACAAAATGATACTTTTTTACTGATTCTGCTTAAGTAAAAAAATTACCCCACAAAAAAGTGGGGCTAGTGCCAGTCTGGATTCTCATTACAGCCGAGTTGCTTCTGGTTGTTCTTGTTCAGGAAAGAGGATAACTTTTACTTTTTCTTGTGCCCAACGAAAGAGTTTGAGGGACTCATCATCATTAGGCTGACCAACCTCATAGTCTGAAGTACCACGCACCGCATGCGTAAACTGCCCGAGACAGTTAACCAATTCCGGCGGATACTCAGTTACCGCCCAGAACCGTCGCTGTATGTCCTGCACCTGCACTGACTCATCAACCGGTATTTCTTTGAGCACCACTTTATGACCAAGCACTTCTGCCTGATCAACATCAACTACTTTGCGGGCAAAGACTGCTAAGGATTCGCCCATCTTGAAGAACGTGGTATGACGTACTTCTGGCTTCATGATTGCACCTCTTGTTATAGAACATTTGCCCGATACTAGGGTTCTAAACCCTTTGACGCAGTAAAGAGACGTTTCTTACACTGAGCACTCTATTTGAACAACACAACAAAAAAACGCCCTGTGGCGCTTTTTTGAAATTAATTAAAATGTTAATTAATTACGTTGACCCCCATACTCCGAGCAGTTCCCTCAATACTCTTCATCGCTGTTTCAATTGAAGCGGCTGTCATATCAACGGCTTTAATTTCGGCGATTTCGCGGATTTGAGCTTTGGTGATATTTCCCGCTTTTGATTGATTGTTCTTACTTGAACCTTTTTCTTTTCCGATAGCTTTCAAGATAAGTCGTGAAGCTGGTGAAGTTTTGGTAACAAAGGTAAACGTACGGTCATCGTACACAGAGATTACAATTGGTACTACTTCCCCCATTCGGTCACGAGTTTGTTCGTTAAATTGGTTTACGAATTCACCGATATTAATACCAGCTTGTCCTAGTACCGGTCCTAACGGTGGAGCTGGTGTAGCTTTACCACCTT
>JAZKIJ010000029.1:0-4614 GCA_040384905.1 Patescibacteria group bacterium | reverse complement strand
TGTTCTTTTTTGATTGTCTTTACGAGTTTTTTAGCCATAGTGTTTGTTAATTAAAGTCTTTTTGTTGTGTGGGAAAGTGATATATGTCCATATCCACCACCATCCCTGAAGCTCGCGTATTGTACAAGAATTCAGCCTTTTTGCAACCTACGCTAGCGCTCGCGCACGCAAATAATCAGAAACGGTCTCAAAACCACTAGCGAGCGCTTTTTTCTCAATTTTTTTCTTATCTTCTGAGGAGATACGGAATCGAACAACTTCGGTTTGATTGTCCTGGTACGCTCGCTCAGCAAGAATGAGTCCAGGCAAGTCAAGAATTAACGTTGGAATATCTTCCGCAAGAAAGTCTTGATCAATATTGGCTCCTTTGCAAACAAAGCGAATAACTCCCTTCTCCTTTGAAGGTTTTAGAGTATATTCATATTTTTTATTTTGAATGGTGATAGTTGAAGTTGTAGCCATATTATTTATTTTTTTCGATTTCAGAAACTCGTTTTAATGCTTCTTTTTTATAAAAATCCTTGCAGTCACCGTTATGAATTGGGATTATTAAATCAGAAGACAATTTTGGATGTTTAAATTTTACATGACTGCCCTTAGCCTGAATCATGGTAAAACCATAATGTTCAAGTACAGCTGCCAGCTGTTTAAACTTTAATGAGCCTGGATTGGTCCGAAAAGTTTCTACTAATTTCTGTTTTTGAGTCATGTAAATTACCGAAACGGTAATAGCTACATTATATATTTTTGTAGCTACATGTCAAATCTTCTTGATGAGTAAAGTTGCATCTCATTAAAAGATTGTTATATTATTTATTAGTTGCACCAAGGAGTATTAAAATGGCAGCCACCCTAAAAGAGATTTTACTGATGGAACACGCAAAAGCGCAACGCAGAGTCGGACACCACAAGAAGCTAACATCTGAGGGCACAAAGATAGCCCTCAACATCAGCCATCACTACAAATTTCCGGATGACGATGACAAAGATCAAGAAGAAAAAACCAAATGACCCGACATGGATATGATCCAGCGGGTCATATTCATTTAAGAAAACACCCCAAGCGTAGCCTGGGGTGTTTTCTTAATTTCAGTCAACTTCCTAAAACTTCCTAAAACTTCTTAAATTGGATGAGTCGCTAGGAGTCTAGGAATTTTGAGAAGGAGCCGTACTACTGTACGGTGACTGAACAAAATTTCGTAACGACAACGCGAATCGCCGATTTTAGGAGTTTTGATTTATACCTTTTTGATCTGGAGAAAGTCGAGCTCTACTGGAGTCTCCCGTCCAAACATCGCCACCAATACTTTCACTTTTCCAGTCTTTTCATCAACGTCACTTACCTTTCCTTCTAACTCCTTAAACGGACCATCAGTAATCATTACGAGGTCACCAGCAGTAAGATCTACCTTATGAGTAGCTGAGTCATCACTCATTTGACTGAGGAGCGCTTTGTATTCTGATTCTGAGAGCGGTACTGGTTGTGTCCCACTACCCACAAATCCCGTTACGCGCGGTGTGTTTCGCACAACGTACCATGACTCATCATCTACTACCATTTCAACGAGCACGTACCCCGGAAATAGGTTCTCTTCTTCAGTTACTCGCTTTCCCCCTTTTACGCGAATTTTCTTTTCTGAAGGCACGACCACGTTAAAAATCTTCTCCGTCATGTTGAGGGATTCAATACGCTGTTTCAGGTTACGCGCAACGGCGTTTTCGTATCCAGAGTAGGTATGGATGGCGTACCAGTGTCGTTCGCCGGTGAATTGTTGTTTAGCCATAGAGTATTAGAAACGATTAATAATAAAGTCGATGCCTGACGCAAAAATGAAGTCGAAAATACTGACAAAAATCGCAATGACGGTACACACGAGAATAATCAAAGCGGTATACACTAACGCTTGATTTTGAGTTGGCCACTTTACTTGTTTCATCTCAGCTACAGTGTCGCGGAGATATTGAGTGAATTGTTGCATGATAAATAATTAACCAAAATAAAAACGCCTCGGGGGCGGATTACAGTCAACTATACACCTGCATTTCCCAAGTGTCAAAGTCTTAGAAAATCGAATATTGAATAGAGAAACGTAGAAAATACAAGAAAACACCCCCAACAAAGCCTTGGGTGCTTTCTTTAAAGTGGTTTTTTGTCAAAAAAGTTTAATTTTGCTGTAGATACAAGGCGACCAAGGAAAAGTTTGCGAGCCGTACTCCTTGTACGGTGAGTGAACTTTTGCCGCAGGGCAACGCAGTAGATGCAGTGAAATTAAGCTTTTTTTATTTAACTTCGTAGGTGATGGTCACGTTGCTTGTAGTCTTATTCTCCCCTACTGAAATTTCTGGGGCGGCCATTGGTGCATTTTTAGCTTGTGCATCCATCATGGTGCCACCGTAGCCGTACATTGGCATGGCTGGAGAATCTTCATAGTAACTCATCATTTTAACGATCCGAACATTGAGATTACCGGCTAGCTTTTCCGCATTGGCTTGAGCGTCGGCTATCGCCATTTCACGCGCCTGAGCTTTAAGGGCATCCTCATCATCAATGGTGAAATTAAGACCAGAAATATCAGTGGCTCCTTTATCGCCAACACCACCTAAGAGTGTGCCGGCTTTTTGAATATCCCGAACTTTTACCGTCACCGTTTGAAATACTTCAAACCCATCAGGTATTTGTTCGCCCGGAGGACAAATTGAACCGTAGAGGCATGGCTTTTGTTCATACTTGTACTTTGGGTTCATGTTATAGCCTTCAGTTTTGATATCTTTGTCTTCAATCGCGTTTTCTTTTAGGTACGCGGTGACGGCATTAATAGCATCAGCTGATTTCTTTTGGGCTTCAGTTGCGTCAGCACCGTCTGCTCGTACGGAAAACGAAAACTGGGCTATATCTGGCTTTGCCATCACTTCACCTTTTCCGGTCACATTAATGGTCATGGGCCCTCCCCATTGGTTTTGCTGCTTGATGGTACTGTAGGCAAAGGCAATTAAGGCGATTGTTGCTCCAGCGAGTACCAACGTAATAAGCAGCTGATTTAACTTTGAGTTAAATATTGAATTCATACATTATATTAATTTGGCTTTGATAAATAAAGAACTAAATTGCCGATGCAATCGTTGAACGATGCTATCAGGAGGTAAACATATACCTTCTAAAGCAGCCAAATCTTCTGGGGAGAGCTCCGAAGTTGCTGGTTGCTTATCCATCAAATAATACATGATGGACTCACTTCCTTCAACGTGCGGAAGCCCAAGCGCATGACCAAATTCATGAATTAATACGTTCTTGAGTTCATTGGTATCTTTAAAGTGGTAGATATGAATAGCCGTACCAGTATAATCACCCTGAGTAAATTCTTCGCCTCCGGTGTAGTTTTGGTTAAAACGATTTACTCCCTGGTTGTATTCTGAAATGACCGCATTCCCCTCTTCACTGAGGCGATTTATGTTCTTGGCAATACTCGATAATGTTGCGGCAGTAGTTTCAAGAGTTCGTTCCTGGGCTTTAAGTGCCTTTTCAGTTTTTTGTAACTGTGCATACTCGTCGGCGGGGGCTCCACCCTCGTTGTTATATTTTTCCACCGTGGCATTAAACGAAGCCAGCCGGTTTTGATACCCACTTACATCGGCGTCATACTCTTTTTTTAAGGCATCATACTCACTAACCAATTTGGTATACTCTTCACTAATTTTTTTACTCATAGCCTCTTTCTCGGATAACACTTCTTTTTGGGTTTCGGCGTTATCACTGGTGGCTTGCCGCTCATCATAAATAAACTCAATTTTAAAGTTTGAATCGGGGTCGTAGGTAAACAATTCACGACCAATTTCTGCCTCCCACACATCTGTCGCCTCAGACAAAAGGGTTTCTATGGTGGAACTTGATAACTTAAACCGCGGATCAATAGCCCCCAGCGCATAAGTCTGCGGTACGATACAGGGGCCAGCGATACTATAAAAATACCAACCACAAAATATAATTGTGGTGAGGAGTATAAGTAAGAACGGGATACGCATACTGGTATTCTACCAAATTAGCCACTAATTCGGTATTACTAAATACCGAGTAACAAAAAAGCGGTACTAAGCGGGGGCTATGTCGTCGCGAAACGTAGCCCCTGCTTAAGACCGCTTTTTCTCTTACCTCTATCATACATGACCACCCCCGCGACTAAAGTCACATATCACCAGGGGTTTGGGGGTAACTCGTCAAAATACCTTTTTTAAAAAGAGTCCCGGTGTTACCGGGACTCTTTTATCATTTTTGGGAAAATTACTCCCCTTTTACTGCATTCCGTTCCGCAATCTTCTTTCGAGTGAGCTGCTGGGCGGCGTTCATACTGTGTTGGTAGTAGAGTGCTTTACAGCCTTGCTTCCAGGCTTGGAGGTAGAGACGGTTGATGTCTTTTACCGGTGTATCGGGAGCTACCATCACGTTGAGCGACTGACCTTGGTCGATAAACTTTTGTCGTTCAGCTGCTTGTTCAATGATTTTATTTTGGTCAATTTCGGCAAAAGTTCGGAAGACCGCTTTTTCATCATCACTTAAGAAATCGAGGTGCTGTACTGATCCGTCGGCGTCGCGGATACTGTCCCACACTTCTTTTGTGT
>JAZKIJ010000028.1:0-5219 GCA_040384905.1 Patescibacteria group bacterium | reverse complement strand
GAGAAATTACTAAATTCATTCGTGAACGCCGCGGCTGAAAATGCATTCATTGAGCTTCCCGTAAACCATTCTGGTTGCGGAATGGTGATACCTTCAAACACTTTAGCCCACTTTTCTTCCACCCCTAGCGCGACGGCATACGGGAGATATTGCATAAATAACTCGGGACTTTTTTCCGGAGCGTTATGAAAATCAAATCGTTGTTTATCGGTAACTGATAAAAATAATTTGAAGCCATCAAGATGATTCTTGGCTTCAAATCCCGTAGTGGTACGTCGTGATACAAACAGAACAATCGCTCCGCAGATTATAGTGAAAAGTACGACAAACATAACAACAAAGACTCCATTTGGTACAAACAATAGTCCGCCAAAGAGCACTATCATGAGTACAAATATAGTAAGGGTTACTTTTTTAATATTGTGAGCAGATTTTGTATAAAAGCCCTTCTCTATAAGATCAGCTTCAATATCACGATGCAAATGTAAAATCTTTTCAGCGTTTTTTGGGGCTTCTTTTTTTAAACTATCGAGCGACACAATCGTACCAACCGGTGCATCGGCTTTAAAAAATAATTCACTTACAGACGTTAAAAATTTTGTTGGTATTTCACTAATTGGTCGGCGCAACATAATTTCATAATCAGTATCTTTAAAAACATACAATACTGATTTTGAAATATGCGTAATTTTAATAAACCCTTGCTGTGCCAAATATAAAACTCCAGCAGTAATATCTTGGGGGTTAAGCTGATTGTCCGCTAAATACCCTGTATGCATAGGTAGAAAATCTTTATATGGTTCGTACTGTGCAATTACAGGTTTCGGAGTGTACGCGCTACGCCTAAAGAGATACAGGGCAATTATCATTCCGACACACCAGAGGGCCGCCATGATTGCACCAAACAGTACCCACGTCACCTGTTCATTGGCAACCACTGTAATTACAGCAGCATCAAGTTCGGTTGCTATCGTTAACCCCTCTCCTGGCTCTAGTGCATTAGCGGTAAACGTAATTCGTGAATCATTTTTAATGGTATTGGTGCACGAAGTTGTATTACCGTACGCCCCTTGGTAACAGGCGTACTTTGTACCAAAGTTGTTTGAGTTAACCGAAGCACTCGCGAGCAATATAGGGATTTCCCAATCATTGCCGGTAACATTGTAATAAAATTCGGCACCACTTGAACCGTAGGACAAGGCCCCATACAGAACATACGAAAGCACGTACGTAGAAACGCCGCTTATCGTTTCATTTGCGTTACCAATTTTAATTTCAGTACTACCAAAATCATTGGTAAGTTCAAAGGGCTCGTCTTGCCCATCACGAGTAACTGACTGAACATCAATATCAATGAATCTTTTTTTGTACCAAACACTCGCTGGTTGCGGATGTGTGTTTTTAATCGTTCGAAAAATACCGTGACGTTCCTCACCTTGAAAATCATAGACGATGGTTTCTTGCACCGTTACTTCCCCATTTGGGTTTACCGTATAGCTCGCGTCAAAAGTAGAAATAATTTCAGCCTGCACCAGACTAGCCTGCATACCAAAGAGCAGAAGTGCACAAAAAGAAATTAAGCCAAGATTTTTCATTTTACTCCTTGTGGAGTTTCGTTACTTTTATAGTCGGAGTCTTCGGACCACTCTAAAAAATGCTGATTTTTAAAGAGACCTTTTTTGGCAACATTTTCTGTCATTGCAACGCGTAAATCTGCTTCGGTTATTTCTAGTTTTGCAGTGAGCGCATCAAGCACAACCATTAAATCCGCATATTCGTTGAGGAATTCTTGGCGAGTGCGGACGTGAGCTAAGGCGCTTGCTTCTTCCACCACTTTTTTAAACAGCTCTTGCTCAAACTCATTATCATCGGTAATGACCCGGACTGAACAGGCTTCGCCTTTTTTCTCAATTTTATCTTTGATAGTGTCTCGCACTAATTTGTTGTAGTAGACTTTTTTCATATTAGACAAGAGTGTTTTGAGTAACTGCTGGCGTAGTTGCAGTAAAAGTAGGCATCACAGTAGTATGGTTTTTAACCAACATACTTTCAAGGAGCTCTTTATTAAAGTTTGAGGGTACAACATTTTCTGCGGCGTAAATATAGAGCAATGTTTTAAGAATTCCCTCCAAGGCAGAGTGTACCAAGGTCGCTACAATTAACCAGACAATCACTCCAATAATGGAAAGAATAAGGAGAACACTATTGAGAGTTGACCCTGCATAAATTAATAGGCCGATAAACGAAGCAAATACCAAAAGATGCGCTACCATAAATACCAACCCTAATGTAACGTTGGCAACTAAGGTTTCGCCCCACGTTTTCTTAAACAATTGTGCAGAAGTTGGAATCGCAGAAAATGCAGTCTTTTTATCCAGCACCATAATTGGTATTACAAAGAACGTTAGAATGGCCCAAGCAGCACCCAGTAATGACGTCACGATCTTCCCCACTAAGGCCGAACGTTCAGAAATACTACGCAATATCATCCCCACAGTACTCGTGATGATTGACCAGATAAATAATGGAACGATGTTACTAAAAGTACGACTAATACCATCCCCCAAACTCGCATTACCGCCATGGGCACGCACGTACACTATATGGACGGTAATAGCCTGGGCTAACGCTAACGAGAATGCTGCAATGACATACGTTCCAAACAGATAGACATACTCACTCGTTTGCATAGCGACATCCGCCTGCATAAAATCAGTAACAGAACCTCCGACAAGCGTCACCAGTGTAGTCCAAATACCAAACAGTACTAACGAAAAGAGTAACGACAAAATTGGCACTAATAACAATTCTTTATCAGCGCGCAAAAATCGCCACGCTTCTTTAAATAACAAAAAACTGGCACGAAGTCGACCAATTTTTTGTCCCCCAATCAAAATAGGAGTTTTCATATGATGTTTAGAAAGCTACTTTTACCGGCTCACGTTCGGCACTGTTTTCTTGAAGTTCAAAGAAGTTTTCTTCTTGGAATTTAAACATACTGCCAATGATATTTCCCGGGAAAGATTGTAAACCAATCTTGAGGTCGCGCACATTACCGTTATAGAATCGACGCGCGGCTTGAATTTTATTTTCGGTATCAGAGAGTTCTGTTTGAAGCTGTGCGAAGTTCTGATTAGCCTTAAGATCAGGATAGGCTTCTGCAATCGCCATCAACTTCCCGAGAGAGGCACCAAGAGCCGATTCTGCGCCTGCCATCGCAGTAATTTGTTCAGCCGTGATACCACTCGCATCCACGTGCATTTGCGTAGCCTTGGCTCGAGCGCTGGTTACTTCATCCAATACAGCGCGCTCGTGAGCAGCGTAGCCTTTTACCGTTTCAATCAAGTTGGGAATCAAATCATAACGACGTTTTAACTGCACATCAATGTCGGCCCACGCTTCTTTGGTGCGTTGAGTTAACTTTACAAAGTTGTTGTATGTGAACACACAATACAAAACGAATACTGCAATTGCTCCTAAAATAATCCAAGTCATACCTAAATAATTACCTCAATAGTAATGGCAAAATTATATCATGTTTATAGTATATTGACACAGCCATAAACACTGGCATACTGTTTCCCAGAAAAGCACATACGGGAGTGACAGCATGGACCAACTGGTGAGCATTTTTAAAGAAACGGACAGATTGCTTGTTACTTTCAAAATTGAACCGCGACTTGTGCGACCGTTACCTCTAAAAGCAAATGTTCCCCACAAGCCTCACTATACCTATACGCCTGAACTGCTTACGTGTGAACATATTTCCCTAGAGGAGCTTCCGGTCGCCCTACCTCAGGCAAATATGATTCTAACCCGAGCGTATAGAAAAGTTCTTGACGGTAATGATCTTTGTGTCAACGCTACATTTAACTGGATCTACTGCTTTGATCCTCAAGTATTGCCCGGTGACCCGCATCTTAAGAAAGTCACCCAACTTTTTAACCAGTTGTGCGTAATGCGGAAATACACCTTTAGAGTGTATCGTGGTAGGCACCCAAGAAACCTCCGTTTCTACTGTAACTGAATTCATGTTCATAAAAATTCCACGGACCTTCACGGTCCGTGTTTTATATACATATTTTTGTTGACACCATTTTTAGCACTGGCATACTGCACTACAGAAAAAGAATGGTCTTTGAGAGGGACTCTGATGCTCATACACGCCCCCACCCTAATCGCTACTAAATGGCTGCAGTCTGACTTTCACCTGGATAACAGAACTACTCACCAGCCCGTTCAAATTATTTTTTGTAGTGGCCTAACATTATTTGTTGAGACAAAAATTTTATTAGTATGTGGTCGTGTGGTATCACTATCTAAACGCGAAAATGTAATTATGAAAGTGTTAATGGAATCACCAGGAATTGTCATAAGTCGTGATACATTTTTGGATGCTTTGTGCGACAATCAGACAGATTTTTTCGACAGAATCATTGATACATACATTAGAAGAATTCGTAGAAAAATGTTCCCTACGCTACCCAAATTTAGCTGTGTGATAATTCAGGGCATGTATAGCCTGGGCTATCGACTGAATGTAGGACCAGTACTTTCAAAACCGGAACAATTGTTCAGTCAAAAAACCCGAAATACTGCATTGCAAAAGGAATTAGCTACCTATAAAAAATCCTTACGTAAAACGTAGACTCAACAACGCGGACCCTACAGGTTCGCGTCTTTTTTTGGAAATACTTGCATCAATTTCATGTTTTGAATTTTAGTTTTAAATTGCTCTGGATACTAGGCGGACAAGAAAAAAGAGCCGAGTCGTACTGATGTACGGTGAGGCTCTTTTTTCGTAGTCCAACAACGTAGACAGAGTGATTTTAAGCTAAAATTAGTACATACCTCCACCCATACCACCCATATCAGGCATCTGCACTTTCTCTGGTTCAGGTTCATCGGCTATCGCACACTCTGAGGTTAAGAGGATAGCGGCAGCTGATACGGCGTGTTGCACCGCTGCTCGCTCTACTTTTACTGGATCGATAATTCCGGCCTTGATCATGTCGTCAACCATTATTCCCTTGGCAGCATCGTACCCGGCGTTTCCTCCGGCTGATTTTACCTTATCTACCACCACCGCCCCATCAATCATTCCGGTATTGTCTGCAATCTGACGTAATGGAACAGTGAGCGCTTTGAGAACAATGTTATACCCCACTAACTCTTCGTTACTGAGATCTGTTTTTTTAAGCATCGCTTTTTCAACTACG
>JAZKIJ010000027.1:9124-9465 GCA_040384905.1 Patescibacteria group bacterium | reverse complement strand
GGGAAGTATTGTCTTGTGGGAAGACTTTTTGAAAACTGCGCTCCCGGTATTTTGTATTACGGTAGTGTTATTTGTATTGTCTGTACAAGACGGAGTACTGGATAGACTAGAGGCCATTTTATTTTTATGTGTATTTTCTATATTCCTCGGGAATATCTATGTGGTGAGTAGAGCAGAAAAAACAGCGGGTGAGTCTACACAGTCTTTAGAACTATTTTCCCTGACGTCGCTTGTGTATGTGATATTTGGGTTAGTGGCTTTGATTGTGGGTGCAAAATTCACTATTGATATGGTGGTGAATATTGCGTATGCACTTTCGATTACGGTGCCACTTTTGGGAA
>JAZKIJ010000027.1:7552-9114 GCA_040384905.1 Patescibacteria group bacterium | reverse complement strand
TAACTTTGCCAACACTTTTTCTCGTCCTTAAAGCGTTACGTCGAAAAGATGTAACGTATGCGCTCGGGGTCATTATTGGCGCAGCTGTTTCTACACTGTTGGCAGCCAGTGGGTTCGCTTCGCTTTGGTCGGGGAATGTGATTGTGCATGCAATGGTGATAGACATCGGGGTGCCTATCTTGATAGTAGCGGCTATTATTATTTTTGTATCATCACTCTCACGACATTTTGTCCGGCCAGTAGGTTTGATGATGATGCTCGTGTTTATATTTTTCCTTTTGAAGCTCACAGCCTATATCGGGTAGGGTATGCCGGAGATTCTGTTAATTGATAAGCCAAAAGGCATCACGTCGTTTGATGTTATTAGACGAGTCCGAAAACAAATAGGTATTAAAAAAATTGGTCACGCCGGAACACTTGACCCATTGGCGACTGGGTTAATGATTCTTGGCGTGGGACCGGGTACAAAACAATTAACGAATCTCATTAAATTAGATAAAGACTACACGGCTGAAATTTTAATTGGGGAAAGTCGAAGTACGGGTGACATGGAAGGAGAGGTGATTACTAGTGTGACAGAAGTAACGCTCGACCCGGCTCATATTCTGGTAGCGGTTGCGGGGTTAGTGGGAACAATATCGTTGCCAGTTTCTGCATATAGTGCGATTAAAAAAGACGGCGTACCGATGTATAAACGCGCCCGTGCGGCCGAGAAAGTAGGCAGTGTTGTCACTGACTTACCCGTGCGTGACATGGTAGTGCACGGAGCAACGGTCGAGCATATAGAAGTTGTGTTTGCCGATGCGTCAATGAAAACTATCTCTCGGGTGCTGGTTACGGTTAATTTCTCAGTGGGGAGTGGAACATATATCCGGTCTCTTGCCGAAGAGTTAGGCAGACGGTTAGGTTATCCTGCCACCTTGGCTAATTTGCGGCGCACGAGAGTGGGGGAATATAAAATAGAAGATGCCCAAAAAATTGAAGATTTAAAAGTTATATAAAAAAGAACCGGATGTAATTACATCCGGTCTCTTGTCCGTAGTCTCTACCTCATACGTTCGTTTCTTTTTATGTACACTTTGACGGCAGCGAGGATTTTGCTATCGCTGGGTCCTTTTTCTATCCGATCGGGTCTGTCGATGATGTCAAAGATGCCATCAGCACCTTGAGCAATCAACCACTGTGCTCCGGCAGTTGTTTCGACGCGGTACGTTCCTTGCAACACATCTTCGCATGATGCCACCAGGCCGTGGTGTGCGCTCCGATTCTTCCTAGGTATCTCCTTTGTAGTATTTGCTTGGCTAACCTCTGATGGTGTTTCTAGCCACTTGCGGGGTCGTCTCATGGTTTGCATATCCTCTGTTATTCCCCCAGGTGATACGCAAAATTATTATACATTAAAAATATGATTTGTATAGCTTAAAGAAAAGCCCAAACAAGTTGTTTGAGCTTAATGTTCGTCCAACTCCAGTTTGTACTGTTCCGTGAAAGCGGGGTACTTTCTTCGCTTCAGCATTATTTTTTTGATGATAGAATCAACCGTTTGCAATCGCTTGCGATAC